>JBEKKG010000309.1:0-8019 GCA_050010835.1 Planctomycetota bacterium | reverse complement strand
CGTTTTCGCAAGCAGCACGCCGAGATTATTATGCGCTTCCGCGCAGGCCGGGTTGGCGGCAATGGTTTTTTCGTATGCGTCGATGGCCGCATCCAGCCGATGTAACCCTTCGTAGATCAGGGCGAGATTGAAGTAAGCCTGCCAGCACTCCGCATCTAAGGACAATGCCGATTGATACTCATCGACTGCTTCGGCCAACTGGCCCCTGCTTGCCAGGGCAACGCCGAAATCACAATGGGATGAGGCGCAGTTGCGGCGGAATTCCGGCCGCCTGCATCGGCGCCGCGCACTGCGGACAGGTGAAATGAACAAGATCAGTGGGTGCTTCGTTTGACATGCGGTCTCCATCCCCTCACTACATATCACCCCTGGGTTGCCCCACGGCAACCGAAGAGGACGTAACGTTCCTGTGGGCGCGCCAGCTCCTTGAACTCGGCGAACGCAGGCTGAAACTCCGGGTCGTCGAAATTGTCGCCGAAATGATACAACACCATCTTGGCCTTGATCGGCGCGGGCAGCGTGCGGCACTCGGAAAGCAAGGCGTGGACCGGGTCCTGCTGATCGAAGAGCTGGCAGTCCTGGAAGCAGACCTCGGCCGACTCAAGCATCTTGATGTAGGCCGGGTAGTCGAAGCGCGTGTCGCCGGAATAAAAGACTGAACGGCCGCTTTGGGGATCCGTAACGTACAAGCCGTAGCTGGGCCAGTCGTACTTCCGCTCAATCTGGACATGGTCCGTCGGGAATGCCTCGAAGACATAAGGCCCCAGGCGAAAGCTGTTCTTCTCGGGCTGGGCAGGCACGAGCGCCCGGACGAGGAAGTAGTCCTGCAACAGGGCGTAGCGGTGCTGGAGGGTGCTGAGTCCGCCTTTCAAGGAGTGTTCCCAAAGATCCATCAGAATGTTGACGCTGCTGATGACTTCGGCCTTGAACGGCTCGCCGCTTTTCTTGTCGTTGAAGACGAAAGCGTTCACCAAGGCCATTTCCTCGAGGCCGCCGATGTGATCGGCGTGCAGGTGGGTGATGAAGACTTTGCGGAGCGCGGGGTAATTGATGCGTCCCTGCGGCGTCTTGAGGTACTCGAACCCGGACCGCTCTTTCAGGGCGTAGAGCGCCAGCGGGCCCGTGGCGCCGAAGTCCACCAGCAGCGTGTCGTCGGGCGGTCCGGCGGGCGCCGGGCCGGGCCAGGGTTCCTCCCAGAATTCGAAGAGGAGGTTCGAGTTGTAATTGCGTTTGGCGAAGGCCGAACCGACGCCCAGAAAGGTCATTGTCAGCATGTCCACTCCGCGGCCCTGGCAGCCCGGCAACCGTTCCTCGGGGTTGGCGGCCCCACAACGAACTATACCGCGAGGCCGGAAGAAAGGCCACTGAATTCACGCACACAGTATCTGCGGAAGGTTGTTGCTTTTGCGCTGCCGGGCTGTTACACTAAAAGGAGACTTGGGGTCCGGCTTTGCGCCAGATGCGCCAGGCCGGGCTGCGGGCCGTAGGCCTGCGGCATGAAGGGGGTGTGCGATGAAACGCTCAATCGGTTTGTCCCTGGTGTTTGCGTTGGCGTTCGGTCTGGCCATCTCCGTGCGGGCTGACACGGTCACGCTGCTTATGAAGTCGGGTCAAACGCTCGAAGGCGACGTCATCAGCGAGAACGACAACTCCATCGAACTGGAAGTTGAGTATGGGACGATGCGCGTGCCGAAGAGCAGAATCCTGAAACGGATTGATGACACCCCGGAGATAATCGCCGAGCGCGAAAGGAAGAAAGAGGAGGAGCAAGACCTTGCGGACCGGATGAAAGACGAGGGCAAGGTCCTCTACAAGGGCAAGTGGGTCACCGATAAAGAGAAGGACGAAGCAGAGAAGAAGGCCAAAGAGGCCGCGGACAAAAAGAAAAAGCAGCGCGCCGAAGCCAAGAAGAAAGCCGATGAGGAAGCCAAGCGCAAGGAGGCAGAGGCCAAGAAGCTGGAGCAGGAATGGCAGAAGCAAGAGCAGCAGACCGGCAACCAGAACGCTAGCCGGCACGACCGGTTGATGAATATGCAGAACAACTTTCAGAACCAGAACATGGGCACTCCCTTCGGCGTTCAGTCGTACGGTCAGAACCAGCAGGGCGGCAACTACGGCGGCTACAATGGCCAGCGCGGCTATTGAGGCGGCTTTGACCGGGCTGCGTAAACTCGCGTGCTGCTGATATGCCCAGCACCTTGAGCAATTCCGAGCATCCGCGGGAGTTCCGCGGGAATGCCTACGTTTATCCCGTCCTCTCGCGCCGCGCAGGCGGCATCTCCGTGGGGATAAATCTCAGCCCGGACAAGGCGTGCAGTTTCGGCTGCATATACTGCCAGGTGGACCGCCACGTGGGGCGGCTTGCCAAGTCGCCCGGCGTTGACCTGCCCAGGCTTTTGCAGGAGCTGGCGCAGGTTCTGGGCGGCCTTGTGCCCGCAGGAGCGCTCTGGCGCGAGCCGGAATTTTCAGCGCTGCCAGCCGGGAAGAAGCGGGTGGCAGACATAGCTTTCAGCGGCGATGGCGAGCCGACCATGTTCAGGCATTTCTCAGCAGTGGCCGAACAGTGCGTCTTCGTGAAGGAGCGTTTTGGGCCTGCCTTTGCCGGAGCGAAGGTCGTGTTGATCACCAATGCGTCCGGCCTGGACCGCGCCGACGTGCGCCATGCGCTGGAGTTCCTGGACGAGCACAACGGCGAGGTGTGGGCCAAGCTGGACGCGGGCACGCCCGAGTATTTCGCACGGATCAACAGCGCCACTGTCCCCTACCTCAAAGTGCTGGGCAACATCTGGGCCTGTGCGCGCGCACGTCCCATAGTGCTGCAGAGTTGCTTTATGCGTCTTAACGGCGCGGCCCCGCCGCCCCAGGAAGTGGCTGCTTACCTGTCGCGCTTGAAGGAGCTCGTGGCGCAAGGAGGCAAGATCACACTGGTCCAGGTTTACACCGTTGCGCGGCCGCCCACGAACAAAGAAGTCAGCAGCCTGAGCGCAATGGAATTGGACGAAATCGCCGCGCGCGTGCGTTCCGAGGCGGGCCTGCCGGCGGAAAGTCACTACGGCAGCGTGGCGGGATGAAAGGTCTTATTCACTACAGAGACACAGAGACACAGAGAGAAGATTTTGGATTTTGGAAGAGCCTAGATTCGGCTGTTCTCTGTGTCTCTGTGTCTCTGTGGCGAACAGTGCGGGCTAACGGTCGTGCAATTTGGAGGTCTTTATCAAGTTCATGGCCTTCATGTTGTACTTCACGGCCGCGTCCGAATTACCGTCTTGTTCGGCTCTGTTTGCCGCTCTGGTGTAATACTTCACGGCCGCGGACCTATTGCCGCTGGCCTCGCACTGTTCCGCGAGCTTGACAAGCTGGGGGCACGGTGTTTTCTCGCCCTCGTCCTTTACTTCCACTCCCTTGTTCTTCCCGGCCCCGCCGTCTTTGGAGCCGCCCAAGAGCAGGTAGCCGCCGATCGAGAGCACCGCAACGGCGCCGGCGCATAAGCCGATCATCTGGCCCTGCGACATGCCGCCGGACCGGGAACCGGCAGGGCCGCGCCGCTTGCCGCTCTTCTCCTCCGGCGCGCTGCGCTGGCTGCCGGATCTGCCGTCCGCCGCACGGCGCGAACTGGGCCGCACTGGCGCGCTGGCGCCCGCGTCCTCGTTCGCGGTACGGTTGGAGGGCCTTCTGTTGCGCGGAACCACGTCCTTCTTCTCTCCTAATGCCAAGAGCCGGGCAAGCCTGTTCCGATCAGCATACAGTGTGCGGCGCACATAATCCAGTGGAGCAGGATGGGGAACGGTAGGACAGGCTTTCCAGCCTGTCCGGACAGCCTGGAAAGGCTGTCCTACCAGCCTGTGCTACAATCTGCTCTTGAGAGAACCCCTGCCCCTGTTGTAGGGTGGGCACAGTGAAGAAGAACTGCTTCCTCTCGTCCGCGTTGCTGGCGGGCGGCCTGCTGGGCGCGTTGCTGTCCGCGCCCAGCGCCGCGGCCGAAAGCGAGCAGACCTCTGCGCCCGACCCCGCCTTGCAGATTCTCCCTGACAAACTCTCCGTGGCAGAGGAGCACGCCTGCCGCAAGCTCTTCGAGCAGCTCGGCAACGAAGACTTCGATACCCGGCAGCAGGCACTGAACGGCCTGGTGGCCAGGGGACCGGCAGTGTTCTACCTGGCCGAGGAATTCAGCGGGCATCGCGACCCTGAGGTCGCAGCACAAGCCAAAAGCCTGAAGCAACGAGTACTCTGGGATTACGATGGCTACCTGCCCACCAGTCCCGCGCTCAAGGCCGCATTGCGCAAGGCGGCGCTTAAGGCTCAGGAAGAAATCGGGGCGGAACAGTTGAAACTGGCGGCCCGGGAAGCTGGGATAACTTTGGTTCAGGATCCGAACATCAAGCTTCCAGACAAGCTGTTCGACATCCAGCGCGGCAATGCGGGGCAGCCACTTGGGCCCCAGTCGAGCTTTGAGGAACTCATGCGGCGGCTGCTGCCGCAGGCCGGCCTGGGCGGGATTGCAAGAGGCGACGCATACCTGATCACCACCGCGGAAAGGGCCGGCCAACTCGCCACTCAGCGCCACACCTTCAACTGGAGCGGCCTGGGCCTGGGCCGCGACGAAGCCGAGCGCGTGGGCAAGGCACTCCAGAGCTTCTTCCCGCCCGTCAACACCGAGGTCAACACGGGGTCGGAGGTCCTGATTGTCCGCGGAGAAGAAGAGGCCATCGCGCGCGCCGCGCGCCTGATTGCGTTGCTCGCGCCCGGCGCGCCGGAGGCCATCTGGCCCGCGAGCCCCGGCGCAGACTCAGTAGTGTCCGCAGCGCTCCTCCAGAAACTCGCCGCCCCCGCCAAGCTGGTGCTTTCCTCTCAGGACCCGCTGGACGCCATTCCGCAGTTGAAGGAACAGAAGCACGAGGTCTTCGTGGTGACGAACGCCGCCGGCGATGTCTCACAAACACCGCCTTTTCCAAAGGACGTCAGCGGCGCGGCCCCGCTCACTTTGGTGCTGTACCATCAGCCCCTCGGCCTGGTGCTGCGCTGGATCGAGCGCCGCGCCAAGTTCCCTGCGGAGCAGCAGGCGGACATGGTTCTGGGTTACGAGATCGGGCCGGGAGGGCGCCTGCAATTCCGGCTCAAACCCAAAACACCGCCTGTTTTGAGTTTGTGCGTCGCCGGGACGGACGTGGGATTCCTGTACCCGCGTGCCGCGCGCCCCGGACCGAATGGTGATGCCGCCGCGCGCACAGCCCTGGTTGAGGTCCTGGAGCCGCATTTGGCTCTCTTTCCTGCCTGCGATTTCGACCGCGACTTGGCCGTGGTGCGAGGGCGCCTGCTTATGCAAGGCCAACACGCCACGCTGGCGCGCGCGTTGGAGGTCGTGCGCGAATGGCGCCTCCGCAATGCGCCGCCGCCCGCGGACTGGAAGAAAGCCCTCGACACCCGCCTGGACACGCCTGTCAACTGGGATGGCCGCGGCCTGAGCGGCGGCAAGCTGCTGCGGACGCTGCGCGAGTTGGGCAGCCTTGACCTCCGTCTGGAAGACGCGCCCGATGGCAGCGCCCCGCACTTTGAGCTCACGTCCCGGGATGCCCAGTTGCTCCCGCCGGGCCGCTACCCGCTTAGAGCTCTGCTCGACGACCTGGCGCGCAAGGCCGGAGCGCAGTGGCATGTGGAGATGGGAGCCATCGTGCTGATACCCAAGACAGGCGGGCGGTTAAAGGAAACAGAATTGAAAACTGAAAAATGAGTAAGCGTTCAGTCTCCGAGCCGCGCGCGTTAGCAAGCGGCAATGTCCGCTCCCTCACGGTCGCGGCTCGGATTGAACGGTTGCCAATCTTAAATTCTGCTGTCGTTGGCTATTTTTTGTCCCAGCCCTGGTCCTTGATGATCTTCTCCAGTTCAACCTTCGGCGCGTAGTCGGCCGGGACGATGTTGAACTTGGCGAGGTACTTGAAGGCGCCGTTGATGCGCTTGGCTTCGTCCTTCTTCGCTCCGACCTTGTCGGCCGCCAGTTGTTTCAGGCCTTCCACGTATTGCCCGGTCATGTGGTCCACTGTCGCCGCGGTCTTTTCCTCCTTTTCGTAAACGAGCGACTCCATCAGCCGCAGCATTTCGGGCACAGGGTTGGCGGGATCCTTGAGCTTGGCGGCATCCTCACGGACCATCGCGGCGATTTCCTTGCGCTTGGCCATAGTGGCTTCGACGGTGAGCGGGCCATGGATGCCGGGGTCCACACCGGCGCGCGGCGGCAGCGGCTGCAACCAAATGTTGCGGAAGCGGACCGGGTTGCCGTGGTCCTGCAACTTGAGCGGGCCTTTTTCCGGGAAGGGGCGGGGCTTGGAGCGTCCCATGTGGCCGGTGGAACCTTCGAGCTGGATCTTGTCCTGCACCAGCACGCCGTTGCAGTACACCGTGACGTAACCCGGATCAAGACATTCTTTTTCTTTGTAAATCGGGTGGCGGTACTCAATGTCAATTTGTTGAAATTCGCCCGGCGGCCGCAGCGGGTTGGCCAGCGGCGGACTGACGCCGTATACCGAGCAGGCGAAGCCGTCGGAGTAGGTCGGGTTGTTGTAATCGTCGAGCACCTGGATTTCAACCAGGCCCTCCATGAAGATGCCGCTGTTGCCGCGGCCCTGGCTGTCGCCCTTCGGCGGGGTCGGCGCGGCCCATTCGACGTGCAACTTGCAGTCGCCAAACTCCTCCTTGGTGCGGGCATAGCCGGAACCTGGAACACACTCGAAGGCGCCATCTTTAATGACCCACATCTTGCCCTTCTTCTGGTCGTCCGGTTGCCACTTCTCCAGGCACGCCTCCGTGCCGTCGAAGAGGACGAGCGCATCCGCGGGCGGCTTGGCCTCCTGAGGCGCGCCCGGCTCGACGCGCGGCGGCTGCGGCCGGTTCCAGTCGTGGACGGCCCAAGGATGGTGGTCGTCCGGGGCATCCCCGTAGAACGGCGAGCCGGTGGAAGAAGCCGCCTGGCGCGCCGAAGCGAGCAACAAGACTGTGCAAACCGTGGTGAGGGCAGGGCGAACTTTCATGACGTCCTCCTGGAGACTGTCGAACCGGACGGTGCGTAGGATGACCTGGTAACCGCACAACTCTTCTATGAAGACCGGCAGGCGATTTCAAGTAAAAATGAAAAAGAGCATAAGCAAGAGTGCTGGCCGCGTGTATTCTTATCAGATTGCAGAGCCGGTATCCCGCCGGCATTCGGAGCCGTCATGGTCCGCGCAGCAGTGACAGCGATATTGTGGGCCGTGCTCACAGGCCTTGTGGGCGCCGCGGCGTCAGGCGGTGAGAAAGCCCCACCGAAAGCTCCGCAGAAAGCCACAAAAGCAATCCTGGACCAGGCCCTCGCCGGGCCGCTCAAGACGATTGACGAGTTCGTTTTCGCCACACGCTCGCGTTATGACGATGGCCACTGGTACGCCAACATCGGCTACTATTGCGAGGATGAAAACGCCAAGGCCTACGCGGGCAACGGCAAGCCCGACACCGGCAAGCTGTGCAAGTGGAACCTCCGCACCGGCCAACTGGCCGTGCTCCTCGACGCCCAGGGCGGCTCGGTGCGCGACCCGCAAGTCCATTACGACGGCCGCAAAATCCTCTTCTCCTACCGCAAAGCCGGAACGGATTGCTTCAACCTTTACGAGATCGGCACCGACGGCGCGAGGCTGACGCAGCTCACTTCCGGCCGCTACGACGACTACGAACCGACCTACCTCCCGGACGGCGACATCCTCTTCGTCTCCACGCGCTGCCGGCGCTGGGTGAGCTGCTGGAAGACGCACGTCGGCATCATGCACCGCTGCGGCCCGGACGGCGGCAACATCCGGCCGGTTTCGTGCAACATCGAGCACGATAACACGCCGTGGGTGCTCCCGGACGGCCGCATCCTCTATACGCGCTGGGAGTACGTGGACCGCAGCCAGATGGAGTTCCATCACCTTTGGGCCATGTTCCCTGACGGCACGGGGCAGACTGTCTTCTACGGCAACGAACATCCCGGGACGGTGATGATAGATGCCAAGCCCA
>JBEKKG010000308.1:0-8020 GCA_050010835.1 Planctomycetota bacterium | reverse complement strand
GATCGCTCTTGGGGCTGACTCATGCGACTCCGCCGTGGCGACGACGAGGTTAATCGTAACCCTAGTTCGCTCGCCAACGGTTCAGAAGGAGTTGAAGTTCGATGCTCGGCAGGCGGCAGCAGTCGATGCGGCCGTGGCGGAGATCGACGAACCGCTGTGGAGATTGCGCGATGCGTCTGCCGAGCGGAGCGCCGCGGGCGTGCGCGCCAGGACCGCGCAGCCTTTTTCGAGAAGCATCTCCGCGTTGCGCTCTTCCTGGCCTGGAATCGGCGAGACCAATACCATAGGCACGCAGCGCGAGAGGCATTCGCTGGTGCTCAGGCCGCCCGGCTTGGTCACGGCGAGGTCGCTGATGCCGAGCAGTTCGTGCATGTTCGTGACGAACCCGTAGATCTGCACATTAGACTTGGACGGGATCTTGATGCTCTCGCCCAGCGCCGCTTTGATCCGCTCGTTCCGCCCGCAGACCACGAGCACCGTCAGCGGCGGACCTTGCGCCAGCACGCGGTTGACCACCTCAGCCAAAGCACTGGCTGCCGCCGCGCCGGTCACGCCGCAGCCGTGAGCGTTCAGCAGCAGCGTCGGGGTGGGAGCGGCGGCGAGGCCCAGCAGTTTGCGCAGGCGTTGCCGCGCCGGATCGTCAAGCAACTCCCCGAAGAGCGGATCGCAGGGAATGCCCGTGACCCGGATCAGGGCCGGGTCAATGGCGCGTTCCGCCAACAGATAAGCGATCTCAGGCGACGCCGTGTAATACCTGTCCACATGGGGATGGATCCAGAACTGATGCACGTCATGGTCGGTGATCACCACAGCCAGCTTGGGCGGCGTCACACCCTTGGCAGGCTTCTTCTTCGCCAAGTCGGAAAAGATCTCGGCGGGCAGGAAATGCGTTGCCAGAATGGCATCCGGCCGGCGCGCGGCGGCGTGCGCTATGATGTCCTTGGTGTTCAACCGCTGGATGAACTTGCCGACACAGGCCGCGGCCGACGCCGGCGGCATCCGGTCCGTCTTGGCGTAGAGCCAGCCCCAGAGACTGGGCATGGAATCCACGAATTTGAGGTAGCTCTCCGCGTAGGCTTTCCTGAAAGCCGTCGGGACCAGTTTCATCACGTCCACGTGTTCGGCCTCGACCTCGGGATGATACCGTTTGAAGGCGCTCAGCACGGCCTCCGCCGCCCGCACGTGGCCCGCACCGGCAGACACAGAATAGATCAATACGCGCATGGAATTCCCCTCCCGATGTGGATCGTGGATCGTGGACCGTGGATCGTGGATTGGCAACCGGTACACCTTGACACTGGCGGCACGCTCCACGCTCCACGAACCACGAACCACGCAACAGGAATACTATCGGCTCAAGCCTGTCCTGCAATCGGACGATAACTGATTTCATGGGAGGCACTGCCGATACTGTTACGATGCGTCCGCAGAATGCGGGAGGCGCGCCTGGAGCCAAAGCGGTTGCGGCGGGCACCGGCGGGGGCGTGGGCTGGCGCATTCTCAAGTTCCTGGCCGCTCTCGTGCTCATCCCTGGCTGTGTGGGTTTGACCCTGGGCATCCATGAACATTTTCTCTCTGCATGGCCTAAACTGACCTTTGCCGTCTCCGGGCCGGGCGCGCTCTCGCGGTGGTTCCTGGGCGGAGCGGCTGCCTGCGCCATCCTAACCATCCTGCTCTGGCGGCCGGTCACCTTGTACGTCTTCAGCCACGAACTGGTGCACGCTCTGGCGACGTGGCTGTGCCTGGGCAGAGTCAGCAACCTGTCCGCGTCCACGACAGGCGGCCAGGTGACCACCAGCAAGTCCAACACTTTCATTCGCCTGGCGCCCTACTGCGTGCCGCTCTACGCGCTGCTCGTGGCCGGCATATATCTGGCCCTGGATGCCTGGTGGCGGCCCTTGGGCGCGCAGCTTCACTGGCTGGCCTGCGCGCTCGGCTTCTTCTACGCTTTTCACGTGGGCTTTACGCTGTGGAGCCTGCGGCGCAACCAGCCGGATCTCAAACCCGACGGCTGGCTCTTCTCGCTGGTGCTGATCTATATCGGCAATGCTGTGATCTTCGTGCTGCTCACCGGCTTCCTGGCCGAAGGCCACGCGCGCGGCGCCTGGGCGGCGGCCAGGGACTGCGCGGTTCTTGCCAGCCAGCACGCCCTCGAGATTTACCGCAATCTCGCGGCGATGGCGCGGCAGGTTTTCAAACTTTAGCCCTAAACCGGATTATTCGTACCGCGGGCGTCTCGCCCGCACCGTGCAGGCGGGACGCCTGCGGTACGTGAATAATGCGGGCTAAAGCCCTGATAATTCAGTTGGTCTCAGGTGTCGTCAGCGTTGGGTTCCTGCTTGGGCTTCAACCTGGCTTTTTTCGGGCTGTCCGGGTCCGCGCCCGGCGCAGTCTCAAGGATGATCTGCCCGCTTGGGCAGTTGTCTGCGCAAGTCCCGCAACCCAGGCATAGTTCGTCGAAAGTGGCCGCCCCCGCCGCGTTGCGCTCGACCCCGCCGATCGGGCACTCAGGCATGCACCGCGGGTCGGCACAATTCTCGCACGTCTGCTCCTGCGGCGGAGGCGTGGCGCCGTGTCTCGAGGTCCGCAGTGTCGAGCCCATGTCCTCCCACAGTACGGCTTCGACGTCCTCCCACTTGAGCCGCGCGGCGGACACGATGCTAATCGTCTTGTATGTGGCCCCGGGGCCGCCGCTGAGCAGGGGGGCGAGTTTGCCGAAGCAATCTCCGCGCCGCAGATAAGTTACGACCCATTCAGCGCCGTCCTCAACCAGACTGGCCTTTACACAGCCGCAGCGGATAATGTAGGTTACATCGAAGTCGGCGCCGGGTCCGAAAATCACAACCCCCGGATCGAACTCCACCAATTCCACTTTGGCGCACAACTGTTCCAAGAGTCTTGCTTTCAGGTCCTTTAGCACGGGCATGTTGCGCAAGTGCTGTTTCAGCGCGCCGGCGCAGTAGTTCTTCGCCAAGCGCGCCATGAAGGGCTGGTGCTCTCGCAGCATGAGGAGAGCTTGCGGCAACAATTCCAGGATCACACAGTCTTCCAATGCGCGCATGGTTGCCGAACGCCGCACGTTGGTCAAGCAGGTCATTTCTCCGAACAACTCCCCGGCCTGCACCTCACCCAAGGGGTTGTCCCATTGCAAATCCGCGGGCCCGTCAATCGGGACGTACTCGGTGTGTTTGCGCCGGCCGGTGAGGGCTTGGCCGTGCGGGATGGGGGCGAGGGACACTTCCGCCCTGCCGCTGACAACATAGAACGCCGTGAAGCCTCTATCGCCCGCGCGGCAAATGGTCTCCCCCTTGCTATACACGCGCCGGATGGACTCATCGGAAAGCTTCTGCAATTGCCCCTCGCTAAGGTCCTCGAAACCTGGAGCGTTTCGCAGTTCCTCTGTAGGCAGCGTTGTTCGGGGCCGCTCTCCGGTCTCTGGGGCAACAACGGGCGGTGGCTCAACCAGTGTATCCGGCCCGGCCCAGGTCTTTGCCGACTTATCGGGCGTGGAGCGCACCGTCCCTTCCATATCCCCTGGGATTGTCGCCGGCTGCTGCTGGCCACCCGGCGCAGAACTCAGAAACTCCGGCCTCTGCTCCGCTTCGATAACTGTTGAGCCCGCTTCCTTGGCTATAATCTCTGTTTTTGTGGCCTTTCGAACTTTAGGCGGCCCGGTCTCGGGCCCTTCCAGAGCCTGGACCACAACCGCTTTCTCACGCGCTCCCTCTTCCGCCTTGGCGCTGGCACTGGGCGTAGCCCGCACGACCGTTACGGCCTCTTCGCGTGCGATAGCCTCCGCCTCTTTCCTGGCGCGCGCTTCCTCTTCGGCCTTGGCTTGGGCTACAGCCTCCTCCTGCGCCTGGGCTTCGCTCTCCGCCTGTGCCCGGGCTGCTGCCTCCTCCTGCGCCTTGGCTTCGCTCTCCGCCTGCGCCCGGGCTGCAGCCTCTGTCCGCGCTCTGGCTTCGGCGGCCAGCCGCGCGCGTGCTTCCTCTTCCGCCTTAGCCCTGGCTTCGGTCTCCGCCCGCGCTCGGGCCTCGGCCTCCGCCCGCGCCTGAATTTCGGCCTCTTCTCGGGCTTTGGCTTCGGCTTCAGCCCGCGCCAACTCCTCCGCTTCCTCGCGCGCCCTGACCTCCGCCTCCAGGCGCGCTCGCGCTTCAGCCTCCTCCTGGGCCTTTGCCTGGGCCTCTGCCCTGGCGCGTGCCTCAGCCTCAGCCTGAGCCCGTGCCTCGGCCTCCTCTCGGGCCTTTGCCGCAGCTTCGGCGAGTGCCCGCGCCTCGGCTTCGGCTTTGGTCTGCGCCTCGGCGCGCGCTTTGGCGCGCGCCTGGGCCTCAACGCGCGCCCTGGCCGCCTTCTCAATCCTGGCCCGGGCCTCGGCCTCGATCCGCTCTATCTCTTCCAACTCCGCCTTTTCCCGCGCTTCAGCTTCCTTTCTGGCCCGCGCCCCCGCTTCGGCCCTGGCCCTGGCTTCGGCTTCTTCTCTGGCCTTATCCTCCGCTTCAGCTTTGGCCCTGGCCTCCGCTTCCGCTCTGGCGCGCGCCTCCGCCTCGATATGCGCCCGCTCTTCCGCCTCGGCTCTGGCTTTTGCCTCGGCCAGAGCTTTCGCTTTGGCTGCCGCCTCAACTCGCGCACGCCCTTCCTCGGCCGCCCTGGCGCGTCCCAGAGCTTCATCTCTGGCCTTGGCTTCCGCTTCGGCCCTGGCCCTGGCTTCCGCATTGGCTCTCTCGAGCGCCTCGGCTTCCTGTCTGGCTCTGGCCTCGGCCTCGACTCTGGCCTGGGCCTCGGCCTCTGCCCTCGCCTTGGCGGCGGCTTCAGCCCGGCCACGCGCTTCCTCTGCCGCTCGCACTCTCCCCAGGGCTTCCTCTTTGGCTCTTGCTTCATCTTCTGCCTTGGCCCTGGCTTCGGCTTGGGATCTATCTCGTGCTTCGGCTTCCTCCCTGGCTTTTGCCGCCGCCAAGGCCCCGGTCTTCTCTTCGGCCTCAGCCTTCTGCCTGGCTTCGAAAGCAGCTTTGACTTCCGCCGCGATCTCCTCGGCGCGCCGCCCCGAAGGCACCGTCGCTTGCAGTTCTGCCGCGGGCGCGCTGCCGGAAGAACCGCGAGCCGCTGACTGCCCCGGCCCGCGCGGCGCCGTAGCACTGGCCACGCTCACTCCCTGGGGGCTGTCAGACCCGGCGCCTGGCAGCTTGCCGGCCGCTTGCGCCTGCGGAAGCGGTTCAACAGACAGGCCGCTGGCAGGCGTAGTTCCTGCCGTGGCGCTCTTCCGCTCACTGGCCTCCTCTGCTTGCACAGCCGGTGGGTTCATCTCGGCCGCCGCGGCGGCCTGCCTGGTCAGGCTCTTAGTATGCCGTCGCGTTTTCCCGCGCACTCTCTGGAGTACCGCACCTGGGGGCAGCTCAATCTCTGTCGGCGGCAATGACGACGCTTTTTTCTCACTATCATGGATTAGCGCGGCATACTTGGCCGGCGGCACGCTGTCGGTCGTCAACCCCAACTGCTTGGCCGCGAAGGCCAGGTAAGGCTTGCCGTCGCACCACACGGCCTTGCCCTGCGTAAAATACTCGAGCGGGATGCGCTCTTGCGTCTCAGTGCAGTAGAAAACCGGCAGACGCATGCTCCATTACCTCCTCGCTCGGCCCCCAGCCGCAACCGAACCTGTTACGCAAAGAAAGATGCTTCTCCCGGACAGAGTCCCTGGCTCCTGCTCCCCACCACGCCCCTGACCTGAGGATAGCACACGGACACTGATCCGCAACCGTGTTCAGATGAGGCTTGAGGCTTGAGGTTCTGCCTCCGCTACGTGCCCCCAGGCCGGGTGCATGTCAGTAAATGCGTGGCCCAGAGCGTACCGCGGGCGTCCCGCCCGCCTTCGTCCTCGCGCCCTGCAAGCCTGCCACGAGCGGGCGGGACGCCCGCGGTACATTTGCTGACATGCACCCCCCCAGGCCTCAAGCCTCAAAAAAGCCTGGATTTCGACCGCGCCCGGCGTAGTATGTGTCGAACTTGGAGATACAGCCATGTCGCGCCATTCGCTCTCCCGCCGCCAGTTGCTTTCCCGTACCGCAGGCGCCGCCGCCGCTCTGGGCTTGAGCAGCGCGTTCCAGCCGCTTCTGGCTGACGAACCCAAGCGCGGCTTCAAGCTGGGTGTCTGTGACTGGATGACCCCCAAGGCGGGGGACCCAGAGGTGCTGCGCATCGCCGCCGAACTGGGACTCGACGGCGCCATGATCAGTTTTGGCGGGCCAGGCGGCAAGTACGACCTGCGCAAGGCTGAGGCGCGCCAGGCGTGGGAAGAATCCGCGAAGAAGAACAAGACCGTGATCTCGTCGCTGGGCATGGGTTGCCTGAACGAGATTCCCTACAAGTCCGACCCCCGCACCGAGGAATGGGTCAGCGACGCGATTGACGCCGTCAAGGCCGTGGGCGTCAAGGTCATCCTGCTGGCCTTCTTCGGAAAAGACGATCTCAAAGGCGACAAGCCCGGCACGGATGAAGTCATCCGCCGCCTGAAGAAAATTGCGCCCAAGGCCGAGAAGGAGGGCGCCATACTCGGCGTCGAAAGCTGGCTCAACGCCGACGAACACCTGTACATCCTTGACGGTGTCGGCAGCCCCGCCGTGCAGGTCTATTACGACGTGGGCAACATGACCCTAAAGGGCTACGACATCTGCAAGGAAATCCGCCAACTCGGCGCCAAACGCCTTTGTGAGTTCCATGCCAAGGACTACTCCAAGAAGCCGTTCGGCCAGGGGGTGGTGGACTTCAAGGCGGTGCGCAAGGCCATGGACGATATAGGCTTTCGCGGCTGGATCCAGCTCGAAGGCGACCACCGCGGCAATATGCCGGTCTCCTACAAACAGGACTGCGAGTACCTGCGCACAGTCTTCACACCCAGCGGAGACTGAGTTCAGGCATTAGGCATTAGGGTTGGGGCTTGAGGCTTGGAGCATTCGGGGCGCACGGTAATGAGGCAAAGCCCAATGCCAAACGCCTCATGCATAATCCAGCCGCGTTCAGAGGGTGAAAGTCTTGGCGAAGCGCGGCGGTTCATTCAAACCTAAGCCGGCCCTCGAGAGCCGCTACATCATCGGGATTGACTTGGGCACGACGGACAGCGCCTTGGCGTATCTCGATTTGCAGCAGGGCCTGCCGGGGACAGACAGCCAATCTCAAAGCTGCCGGGAACTTCTCCCTGTATCGGCGCCGGCGGGGATTCAGGTACTGGAGATTCCACAGGTGGTGCGGCCCGGCGCGGTGGAGGGCCGGACGCTGCTGCCATCGTGCGTGTATCTGCCAGCGGCGGATGAACTGCCGCCCGGCAGTCTTGCCTTGCCGTGGGATGAGAAGCGCGGCTACGCCGTCGGCGAGTTTGCCCGCAACCGCGGCAGGGAGGTGCCCGGGCGGCTGGCGAGTGCGGCCAAGTCGTGGCTCTGCCAGCCCCACGTGGACCCGCGCGCGCCGCGGCTGCCCCTTGGAGCGCCGGAAGACGTTGACAAGCTGTCGCCCGTGGAAGTCTCGGCACGCATTCTGCGGCATCTCCGCGAAGCCTGGGACGCCACCCTCGGCAAGGGGCAGAAGGGCTGCGAGCTGAAGCGCCAGAAAATCTATCTCTGTGTGCCGGCCAGCTTCGATGCGGCGGCGCGGGAGTTGACCGTGGAAGCTGCCCGCGCCGCCGGATTTGGTGACGTGACGCTGCTGGAGGAGCCGCAGGCGGCATTCTACGCTTGGCTGGAGTCCACCGGCGGCCAGTGGCGCACGCATGTTCAGGTTGGCGACCTGGTGCTGGTCATGGACATCGGCGGAGGGACCACGGATTTCACGTTGATTGCGGTCGGCGAAGAGAAGGGCGCTCTGACACTGCACCGGATCGCGGTGGGGGAGCACATTCTGCTGGGCGGCGACAACATGGATCTCGCGTTGGCGCACGCGGTTGCAGGCAAACTTGCAGACTCTGGTTTCCAGATTGACAGTTGGCAGTTGCAGGCACTGGCGCACAACTGCCGCGAGGAGAAAGAACGCTTGCTGG
>JBEKKG010000307.1:0-8035 GCA_050010835.1 Planctomycetota bacterium | reverse complement strand
AAGGCTGTGGACAAAGCCCGCGCGGAAGCGCGCATGTTCTGGGTGTCGTGGCAGTAGGCTGCACTCACTAAACACAGAGGGCGCAGAGGAACACAGAGGAAAAACTTGAACAGGTGAAGAGGTGAAGAGGTGATTCCGTATTGGGTAACGCCTGGTCGCCTGTTCACCTTCTCCCTCCCTCTGCGTTCCTCTGTGTCCTCTGTGTTTAGAAATCCGTTCGGCCATCATTCGACGTTGACCTTGGCTTCGCTCTGCCCGACCGTCAGCCGGTGCGTGCCGGGTTGGGCCAGGTTCAGCTTGAACTGCACTTCGTCGCTCTTGCCGCCTCTGGCCCAGGCCCACTTGGCGCCGGCCGGCTGGCCGTCCACCAGCAACGGCACGCGGCTGCCGTCGAGGAATGTGTCGCTGATGGTGGCGGTGAGGGTAAAAGCTTCTCCGGCTTTCACGGTGGCCTGCGCGGGCTTCAGATCCGTGCAGCGGTAGTCGCCCGCGATGTTCCAACCGCCGGCTTCAAGCACAGGCTGTTCGCCGCCGAGGTTCCGCATGGCGATGCGCGCGGCCACCTGGCGCGTTTCGCCGGGCAGCAGGCTGAAGTAGTTGTCGTCCCAAAAGACCGGCAGGATTTCCTCGCCGCGCGCGCCCTTGGTCAGCGCCAGTTGGATGAAGAAGGCGACGTGGGTGGACGGGTTGGTGACGCTTGCCTGCACCAGCTTCTCGGCGCCGCTATCCTCGATCTTCGAGGCGGTGTCGAGTTTCACCAGCGGCAACTGTTGCAGGGCCGTGCAGTCGCGAGTGCCCTGGCCGCGCAGCCAGTAGAAATTCTCCGAGACCACGCGCCCCGCGGCGTCTTTCAACTCCAGTTTCACGAAGACAAACGGCGCCAGAGCAGCCAGGTTGGCGATGGCGAAGGCTTCTGCGTGAGCGTTCGCCGGCACACTGAGTTTAGCGGTGCGTTGCCAGAGCGGTTCGGCCTTGGGGCCGAAAACGCGCGCTGTAACTTCAAGATCGGGCTGCGGTTCCAGGCGGCAATTGATGACGCTGACCTGCTGGTCAAGCTGGTCCAGTTGCACGTGGAGCGGCTCGCAGGCGCGCTTGATGAAGAAATGGCTCACGCCCGGCTTGAGGTAGTAATCGAAGTTCTGCCACTGCACGTCGGGGAAGCAGGAGTTGATCTTCCATTCGGTGAAGCCGCTGGTGATGTCCCACATACGGTGGTTGACCGCTTCGTAGAACGCGCGGTGCTGGTCCGCGGTCAGCAGGTGCCCTTTCCAGCAATAGTCCGTGACGCTCTCCGGTTCGCCGTGGAGCCTGCGGATGGCCTGGTCGTAAGGCTTGTAGTAATCGTTGGCGCCGTGATGCGCCCAGGTTTCCGTGAGCGGGAACGGCGCATCCTTGGCGCGCGCGCCCAGATCGGGGAGAAATTTCGCCAGGCTGCTGATGGGCGGCAGCGACGCCGAGCCGCTTTCCATCTTGAACATCCAGCTCCGGTCCTCGCGCACCCAGCGGAAATACGTGGCCGGCTCCTGCCAACCGTAAGATTTGTTGCCCAGGTCGTTCATGCCGGTTGGCAGGTCGTCCTTGAAGTGCGCCGCCGGGTTCTTCAGCGAGTCGGGGAAATAGGCGGACGGTATCCAGAAGCGCGTGCCGTCGAGCGCCACGACGTGCCGGCGCCACATCGTGTAGACCTCCGCGCACGTGTAGCCTTCGTTCATTGCCATGTACAGCACCAGGCTGGGGTGATTGCGGTAGCGCTTGAGCACGTCCACGGTGCACGCCTCCAGCAAGGCCAGGTCCTCGGGCCGCCCGCGAACCTTTGCCCAGTCGCAGGAATAAAAGCAGTTGCCGAACAACACGCCGTGCCGGTCGCAAGCGTCGAGGAATGCGTCCGGCGGGTTCGGGATGTCCTCGAAATAGATCAGGTTCATGTTCGCGTCCGCGAAGTAACGGATTTCGTTCTCGATGCGCCGCGCGTCCCAATCGAGCAGCAGCTCCGGCTGGATGTAACCGCCGCGGCAGAAGATCTTCTGCCCGTTCACGAGCACGCGCCGGCCGTGGCAGCCGTCGAGCTGGTGCAGCTCCGTCGTGACCTGGCGCACGCCGAACCTGACCGTCTGCTCCGCGGACACGGCGCCGTCCGCCGCGAACTGGAGCGTGAGATCGTAGAGCGGCTGCGCGCCGTAATTCACCGGCCACCAGAGCCGCGGCTGCGGCAGCACCGGTTTGGGTTCCACCCGCACCAGCCTGGTCTCGTTAGGCCCGAGTTCCACAGGCTGCTCGAAGCGCACCGCTGGGAGCGCCGGCGTCCCGCCGGCCGGTGCAGGCGAGACGCCTGCGATACGTACCGCCGGCGTCCCGCCGGCATCGAACGTGCCCGCGACGACGCCGCGCAAAACTCCGCGCACCGGCGCAGCGGAGGCGTTGACGAGTTCCGCCGACACCGCCAGCGTGGCCCGGCTCGTGTCCGGCAGCGGCAGCTCGGTGGCCACGAAGGGATGGCGGATGTCCACCGCTCCGGTCCGATCAACGAAAACTTCCTGGAGGATGCCCATGTTGCGGTCGGGGACAGTCATCATGCAGTCGTAGCCGGTGGTCTCGATTTCGGTGACATCCCGCTCGATCTCCTTGTGCTCGCCGCGGTGCGGGCCGAACACCGCCAACTGCGTGTCGGGCGTGCCCGGATGATCCACGGGATGAATCCGGACGGCGAGCGCGTTGGGGCCCGGCCGCGCGTGCGCCGTAACGTCAAAACGGAACCGCTGGAACATGCCGGCCACGCTCTTGGCCTCGCCCACCTGCGCCCCGTTGAGCCACACATCGGCGCGGTAATTGATGCAGTTGAGATTGAGCCAGACGCGCTGCCCGTCCTGCGCCGGCGGCAGGTTGAACTCGGTGCGATACCAGTACGGGTCGCGCCAGGGGTTCCGCTGCTCCGGCAGATAGCTGAACTTCGCCAGATCGTATTTGCGGTTGAACTCATCCGAGGAATCCGGGATGCGGTAGCAGTCCAGGCCCTTGCGCGGGTCGGGATACACGCCGTTCTTCACCAGGGCGCTCAAGACCGTGGACGGAACAGCCGTCTTCAACCATCCTTGCGGCTCGTAACCCGCCGTCGAGATGCGCGCGCCGTCCTCAGCCACGAGCACGGACGACTTCAGTTGCCAGCCTTCGCTGAGCAGTTGGCTTTGGCCGGGCTGCGTGGTCTCAGCCGCGCCTGCAACCAGGCCGCCTGCCAAGGCGAGCACACCTAACGCTGCTCCAGTTGTCTTGCACATGTTCAGGGCCTCCCGGTAGAACATCCAACTATACTGCGCGCGGTTGCAATTCCCAGTTCTAACCCCAGGCGAAGGGGAGCGAACATGGGTTGCAGGGGCACTATCGAGCCTGTCTGATTTCTGCAAGTGCCATAAGGATATAATGTTATGAGAGACACGCCTGTACGGAAGGCGCTCATTTCTTGAACCGTTTTGATACACTTCTGGAACGGTTTTGATCCATGTTTGAACCGTTTTGATCCATGTTTGAACCGTTTTGATCCATGTTTGAACCGTTTTGAAACGAGTCTTAATGCTCTTGGCGTAGTAGAATCCGAAGACCTGTTCCAAGCAAGTGGCTTCAACATCCTTGTAAACCCTGAAACATTGGGCAGAATGGAGCACGTATATCTTGTTTATAGCGCGTTCAAAGCGCGTGATTCCTGCGCGATTCATGCGCGATTCCTGCGTGCTGGATGCGTGAGGACTGCGTGGTTCCTGGGGCCTTGCCTTGTGGGAGCGCAGCGCACAAAACCTTCCCTGAAGGCCCCCTGGTCAAGGCGCGAATCGGAAACTGCCGCGGTCTGTGGCACCCGCTGCTGGTCTCTTTCCCGCCGAAGCCCGTGCGCCGGCGGGAGGCGATCCTGAACTCCTGCGCCTGGGCGGGCGCCACTTCATCCAGGCGCCTTGGTTTCCCCACCAAGCCAAAGAGACCCGCCCGGGCCTGGGATCTTGGATTTAGGATTTCGGATTGTTGGTTGGATAGTTTACTTGGGCAACACCTTTGCCGTACTATGTTTAGCAAACAACATGCCCCGGAGATAGCCCAACCCGTTGGTGTGCCGGTAAGATCTTCAATTGTCAAAGAGCCATGGTCCAAATGTTATTTGGACGACAACGGCAAAGAAACAGCAAGTGTCGTGCCAAAGTCAGGAGGTTCGGTCCAGATACCTCTTGGCCAATGATGTCCTGGGACCGCTACGTATGTTGTAACTCCTGAACAATAGTTCGGCGAGGGCCGCGAGGCCGGGGAGGCAACGCGCGGTTGACCTGAAGCTCAAACGTAAAGCCCCTTCCCCTTCCGCTCCGCCCTAGTGGTGGTCTGTCCGCGCAGCTCCAGATTCATACGGGATGGGCTGTGATAAGGCGCGGTGGTGAACCGGCGGTCTGAATTTCCCAAACAGAGCGAATGCACGGATCCTTTTGACTCGGGGCAGGGCACTTGCACTGAACCGTGTATCGCTTGCCGAATCCGGACTCGACAACCTTCACAACTGGGTTGCCTTGGCCCTGTGCAACCAATGCATCATGAAGCCCTTTCCAGTCCTCCACAGTGAAACCGTGACTGAGAAAGAACCTGGCCTTCGGACCACCTTCCTTATGCGCGAGGTTGAGAAGGTACTGTGTAATCTTCTTCTGTTCGACGTAAGCGGTCGAGGAATTCGGAAGTCCGGTCATTGGCCCTCCGGGCGAACTTGGGCCGGGAAAAGAGTCACAACCGCAGGTCCATCGGGAAGCTCAGAAAACTCAACCGCGTAGCCCTCGCCATCACGGTAAACGCTAACTACAGTGCCAGTCATGCCCTTCTTGATGGAGTAGCCTTCTGTTTCAACGTTTTCCTCAACCGTTACGAGATCGTGTTCTTGTATCTTCCCGCGCCATCTCGGGATTCGACTTTCAGTTGCCGGATATGCGGTTTCCATGTCGCCCAACGGCACACCTTCATCGCGCGCCAATTCGGTAATGAGCAGGTGCGCCAGGCGAACTTTGTCGCCGTGCGCTAACGCGTGGATTTCCGGCACTAATTCTGCCAGCGACATTTCAAAGCCCCCCCGTCACTCTCTCCACGGCCCTCTGTTTACGGCATTCAAGCTGGCACGTCAAGGGAAGAGGCTGCCGCACAGCGGCCCGCGCAGGTCCGCACTGGCTGCGGCCATTGGCCCAACCTTCTCGGCGCAAGCCGCGAAGGGGCGAGCGAGCTTTGGCGGTGCCACCAGCCAAATGTCAAACCATCCAAGAAAAGACCTTGCTTTTGCCTCAGGGCTTGTTAACTAACCGTCTTGGTGTGTTTGTGAGGGGGGCCGGTCCGGGGGATGTACCTGGCAGTAACACGAATCTGAGAAGTCGTGTTACTAAATCATGGAGGGCAAAACATGAGGACCGGCCATCGGCAACGCATCACGTGGCATGCATTCCTTGCGGGCGCGGTTATTGTGGCCGGGGGCTTCATGGCGGAATGCCGCGAGGAGTACCCGTGGCGAGCGGCGGGCAACCTCGCCACCCCGCGCTATTGCCACACCGCGACGCTGCTGCCCAACGGCAAGGTCCTCGTCGTGGGGGGCTCGAAAGGCGGCGGCGGCTTCCGGATCCTAATGGATAGCGAAGGCCTCTATCTCGTCAGTGCCGAACTTTACGATCCAAGGACGAACACGTGGAGCGCTGCGGCCAGCCTCGCCACCGCACGGGATTGTCACACCGCGACGTTGCTTCCCAGCGGCAAGGTGCTGGTTGTCGGGGGGAAGAGCGAAACCAGCGACAACAACTTGGGCTATACCACGAGCGTTGAGTTGTACGATCCGGATACGAACACGTGGGGTCTGGCGGGCCACCTCACACATGCCCGTGCATGGCACACTGCGACCTTGCTAAAGAACGGCAAGGTGCTCGTCGTCGGCGGGCACAACTGTGGCGGGGAGGAAGACCACGGCATCCTGGCCAGCGCTGAGCTTTACGATCCAGAAACGAACACCTGGAACACGGCTGGCCACCTCGAAACTGGGCGCTTTGACCACACTGCGACCCTGCTGGAAAACGGCAAAGTCCTGGCTGTCGGCGGGCACCGCTACAGCCACGTTCTTGCCAGCGTCGAGGTTTACGATCCGGTAAAGAACAGGTGGCGCGAGGTGAGCAGCCTCGCCACAGCGCGCTTTCATCACACCGCGACGCTGCTACCCAGCGGCAACGTGCTCGTCGCGGGGGGCGAAAATTATAAGCATTCATCCGGCCACGTCTCCTCCTCCGACTATCTCTCTTCCGCCGAGGTGTACGATCCGGGCACGAACAAGTGGCGCGCTGCGGGCAGCCTCACCATGGCGCGCTTTTATCACACCGCGACGCTCCTCAACAGCGGCAATGTGCTCGCAGTGAACCCGGGTGGCTGCATCAGGTATGACGACGGCGATGAATTGTATGATCCTGGTACAAACAGGTGGACCACGACGGGCAGGTGCCATAATTCTCGCGGGCCACACACCGCGACGCTGCTGCCCAGCGGCAAGGTGCTCGTCGCGGGGGATTTTCGCACGCACTCCCCCCCCAGCGTCTACAGCGCCGAGTTGTATGATCCGGAAGCGAACACGGAGACGCCGACATTCAGTCCCCCGGATGGGACCTACACCAGTGGCCAATCCGTAACCATCTCCTGCGCGACTGGTGGCGCTGGCATCTACTACACGACGGATGGCACTGTACCCACAACCAAGTCGATAAAGTTCTGGGATCCGATTCCCGTCTCTCTGACGACGAAAATCAAAGCCATAGCGACCAGTCCCGAAAGGCCCGCCAGCGCCGTGGCGGCTGCCACGTATACGATCAACCAAACGGCGGCGAAGCTTGCATTCCTGGGTACGATCTGGGATACAATAAAGGGAACGGCCATCGCGGATTTCAGAGTGGCCTTCCAAGATGCAAACGGCTTCCCTGTGGCAACTGCCACCGATCCAGTTACCATCGGGATTGAGACTTCGACGGTCGCCGGAAAGCTGAGCGGCACGTTAACGGTTAACGCATCCGGCGGCATTGCCACGTTCTCCGGCATAAGCATTGATCTGGCCGGGAGCGGCTACAAGCTTAATGCGGAAGCGACGGGACCGGCCAAGGGGGTGAGCAATTCCTTCTCAATCGCCTGCGACGACACGACCGTGGCCACACCCACCTTCGGCCCCGCCGAAGGGACGTACTACAAAGCGCAGTCCGTGACCATCTCGTGCGCGACTGATGGCGCCACGATCTATTACACGACGGACGGCACCGTGCCCACTGCCTCTTCGTCCGTCTACGCAGGCGCTCTCAACGTGGCCGCGACTACCACGGTCAAGGCTGTCGCCCTCAATCCGGGCATGACGGAAAGCTCCGTGCCGAGCGCGACTTACACGATCGAGCCTTTGCCAAACCAAGTGGAGCCGCCCACGTTCAGCCCGTCCGCCGGCACATACACCAAGGCGCAATCCGTGACGATTTCTTGCGCGACGGAGGGCGCAGCCATCTACTACACGACTGACGGCGCCACGCCGCCGACTGGCTCTGTGCGGTACAAGAAGGCCATCAACGTCAGCACGACGACGACCCTCAAGGCCATCGCCGTCAAACCCCGCATGACCAACAGCGTTGTCGCCAGCGCGAAGTACACGTTTGAATAGAAGGGCTGAAGCAGTTCGGGGTTGATCCAACTCCGCATCGGATACGTTGGTGACCCCCCAGTTTCGTTGCATTGTTTGCCGGAGCGGTTACATACATAAGCGCATGGGTCATCACACGGCGAAGGAAACTGCGGCGGGCATAGTCTTTGACATCCAGCGGTTCTCCATTCATGACGGCCCGGGCATTCGCACCACGGTCTTCCTGAAGGGCTGCCCGCTGCGCTGCCAGTGGTGCCACAATCCCGAATCGCACGCCTTTCAGCCGCAGCTCAGTTTCGTCCCCGCGCTGTGCATCGGCTGCGGCTATTGCTTCCAGCACTGCCGCAGCGGCGCCCACGTCATGGAGAACGGCACACACCGGTTGCG
>JBEKKG010000306.1:0-11232 GCA_050010835.1 Planctomycetota bacterium | reverse complement strand
CGCAAGGACACGGGCTTCAAGATCGTGCTCCAGGGCGACAATCCGGCTTCTGAGCCGATCGAAATAACCAAGGAAAACCGCCTGCGCATCGTGGGCATCGTGCGGCGCATCCTCCGCGACCCCAGAAACACGGGTTAGCCACAACTATTCACCACAGAGACACAGAGACATAGAGAAAAGATCCTGGACTTGGGGTAGCGCATGTGTGCGGACCACCCAGTTCCTGCCCTTCTCTGTGCCTCTGTGTCTCTGTGGTGAAAAAGCCGGGCTAGAGCAGTTCACGATTGAATGTACCTTTGTAGCATGGGCGTCCCGCCCATGCGCACGAGCGGGACGCTCGTGCTACAGTCAAAGGTGAACTGCTCTAGTGCCTGACCTGTCACTGTTTCGCCGCCGCGAGCCACTTCTCCAGCGGCTCGACCTGCGGCGCCGCGCCCGCGACGGGGCTGAAGAGCACGACGATGCGCGTGCGGGTTATTTTCTCCGGCAGGCGGACCATGAGCTTCGTCACGTCCTTGTTCTGCGCCTCCGGCTCGGGCGGGTTGGCGTCCTTCGTCTCGAACTTCGCGTCTTCCGGTTCGAGGATGCGCGCGGCCAGTTTGGCCTTGCCCGCTGTCAGCGTGGCGTCACGTCCCTTGAGTTCCACCTTCGCCTTGGTGTGCATGCTCCATGCCACGTCCACCGGCTTCGCGGCCTCGATCTCGTCCTGCACCAGCACGTCGCGGCGTTCCAGCAGCGCCAGGCCGCGCAGCACGCGTGAGGCCTTGGCCTTATAGGCAGCGCTCAGGTCGGCGACGGCGAAGGCGCGCTCGGGGCGGGACTGGAACGCGAGCAGCGGCGCCTGGGCCTTGGGGTCCTGGTTCTCGCCGTCCAGCACCAGCGTGTTGTGGCCTGCGGTCTTGAGCCGATAGTACGTCCAGCGCTGCTTGCCGAAGTAACCGGGCAGGTTGTAGTTGTCGCCGCCGAGGTCGCTGGCGAAACGCTCGCCGCCGGCGTCGAGCACGAAGGTGCCGAGGTCCAGGTGCGAATGATTGGCCTTGTTGTCGCCGCCTTTGAAGCCGGCGAAGACCGCGTGGGGATCGTTCCACGCGCTGCGGAAGAAGGCCACGTGCACGTGCGGAAACTGCGCGTCCAGCGGCAGGGCGGTCAGTTTCTCGAGGGGCGCGGGGACGACGGGCGGCTGCATGAAGCCGAAGATGAAGTGCAGCACCGACGTGCTGCTGCCGAGCATCTGCATTTCGTAGGCCGCGTACGCCGGCTGCCGATATTGATGCGCCAGCCAGAACATGGTCGCGTTGCGGCCCGCGCCTTCGCCGGCGTCGGCGAAGTTGAAGTTCTTCCCCGTCGGCCCGGCGGCGTAGATGCGGAACATGCCGGTCTCGGCCATCCCCGGCAGTTTGCTCAGCCCCCCGTCGTTGCCGAACGCGGACTGCAACGCCGCGAGGTAGTTGACGGTGTACTGGGTGGCGTAGCCCCAATAGCCTGGGCCCTCGGCCCAGCCGCCGTCGGGCGCGTAGCTCGCGAGGGCCAACGGGATGGACTGCCGCGAGTGCGCCACGATCTGCGCGGCGATGGCGGGTTCCTCATCGGCGATGGCCAGCGCGCCCGTCAGCAGGCCGCCGTTGCAGACCTGGTTCCAGTTGTGCGTGCACTTGGGCCACCAGCCTTTCTTCTCATAGGCCTCCAGGCCGGGCTTGAGGCCCTTTTCGACCAGCGCCGCGCGGATGGTCTTCCTGTCGTCGTCGGAGAGGACGTCGTAGAGCCAGTCGTAGCCGATGCCCAGCGCCCAGGACATCTCGGCCGTGTCGAGGAAATGCGACGGGTTCCAGTCCTTGAACTTGGCCGCGGTCAGCATTTCCGCAATGGCGCGGTCCGCAAACTGCTTCCCGCCATTGAGGCGATAGAGCGCCGCCCACAGGCTGACGCGCCGGCAGGCTGCGCGGCTTTGGTCCAGCAGCCGCGGGCCGATGAGCTTGTGCTCGATGGGCGGCTTCTTCATTTCGTCGTCCGCCTCCTTGAGCAGCCGCGTGTGCCAGTCGCCCGCCAGTTTGTCCTGCTGGATGGCGGCCTTCAGGGCCGCCCAGTCTTCGTCGAGCGCGATCAGCCGCGGATGTTTGATCTTGAGGCCCTTCAGCGTGTCGGGCAACAGCGTCTCGCCGGCCATGAGTGTGCACCCCCATAAGAACGCTGCCGCAAACAATCCTTGGCGCATCGTCGCCTTCCTCCCTGTTGTTGGGTGTATGTCGCAGTAAATGCGTGGCCCAGAGCGTACCGCGGGCGTCCCGCCCGCCTTCGTCCTCGCGCCCTGCCGGCCTGCCACGGGCGGGCGGGACGCCCGCGGTACATTTGCTGACATGCACCCGCGGGCTTCCAGCCGGCTGAACGTTCCTTGACTCTCTGGACGCTCACAACAATGCAGGCCCTGCCGACTGGAAGTCGGCGATACAGCAGGCTGGAAGCCTGCGCTACACTGCGTACTCCGCAACCCGCAACATGCACCCCCTGTTGCTGTGTACTCCACGGCGTCCCCCTGCGGTGCAGGAAAGTGATGAGGCAACTCAGCTCTTCCGTTTGCGTGCGAGAATTTTGCAGACGAGGCCCAACAGGACCAGGGCAGCAACGGAGTACACAATCGGGAGTGGGATGAAATCGTCTTGCGCCTTGTCGTGGTGGGCGGACCTCTGGTGGTGTGGAGGGCTTGTTTCCGTGCTTTCGCCAGCGCCGGCCTTCTCCACGTACTGTTCCGAGTGGGCCGCGTGGGCCTGCCAGTTGGCCGCATACTGCGCCGCGAGGCCCGGATCATGGATGATGAGCAGGTTCTCGGCGTTGTGCTCTTCCGCAGCCGAAGTGAAATTGAATGAGCCGGTGATCACCACTTGGCCGTCAATAACCATTACCTTGTTGTGCGCAATGGCATGGATTTCGTCAATGCGCGTGGGTATGCCGGCGTGAAGCAGGAAGTCCGCAGAGGAGTATTTTTCAGTCCGCTGGCTCTTGTCCAGGATCACTTCGACTTTGACACCGCGTTTGTGCGCGTCCACCAATGCCTTGGCAATCGGCGCAGAGGTGAAACTGTAGGCCTGGACGAGAATGGCGGCCTTCGCCCTGCCGATGGCCTCGACGACCGCCTCGGTGCATCCGCCTTTGGGCGAGAAGTAGGCATGTCAGTAAATGCGTGGCCCAGAGCGTACCGCGGGCGTCCCGCCCGCCTTCGTCCTCGCGCCCTGCCAGCCTGCCACGAGCGGGCGGGACGCCCGCGGTACATTTGCTGACATGCACCGTTCTCATGCCGCAACGAGGCGTTCAAGTCAAGTATTGTTAGAGAGTCTTCTACGACAGATCTTCGTTCCGCTCTGCGCTGGGTGGCTGAGATGCCGGCGCTTCCGGCGCAGGCACGGTCTGTGGAGCGGCGGGCGCCTCGCCCGCTGTCGGCGCGGGTTCGACCGGGGAAGCTGCTGGCGCGGGCTGGGCCTCGACCGTGCCCGCCGAATTGCTCTCCATGATCCGCGCTGCGGTCCAGGCCGTGACGTCGTCGTGCTGGCGCGCCGCTTCCGTCCAGCGGTGGAAGCTCTTGGCCTCCGCGCACAGTTCATAGAACGAGGGGATAAAAGTGCCGGGCAGTTCGGGCAACTGGCTGCCGAGGTAGTTCTGGCACAGGTCCAGCGCCTCGTCTTTGCGGCCGATGCGCCAGAAAAGGAGGATGACCATTTCCGCGGGATAGGTATCCATCGTGCTGCTCTGGTACATGGGCAGCTTGGCGCGAAAATGTTCGGCCGCTTCGTCCGCTTTCTGGCCCAGCAGGGCGCGCGCGTAGCGGGCATGATCGTCAAAACCGTCCTCGAACGGCACACGCGTCGCCGGGCGATGCTGCGAGCTGAGCAGCCGGCCGTACTCGCTGACGGACAGCGACATGATGAGTTCCTCGCGCCCCTCCGCCAGCAGGCCAATGCGCGAGACCGCGGCAATGTGCTGCGGGTCGGCGTGCGTGCGGCCGGCCTCGAAGAGCCATTTGCGCGTGAGGACCAGGTCCACGAGTTCGCGCTCCGGCGGCAACTCGGTTTCCCGCTCCAGGATCGCCCGGCACACGCCGAGGACCAGTTCCTTGTACATGGCGCGCGCCAGCAACCCGGCGGCGTAGTGCCTGTCCGCGGGGCTGCCCGTAAAACCGGTCTCGAAGAGGCTGATGGCGCGGCCCAGGCCGTCCCGCTCCAGCGTCAATTGGAAGCCGCGGCGCGGGTGCACGCCGTACTCCAGGGCGACCTTCAGCGCTTCGTCGGAAGCCTGCTTGGGTGCGAGTTTCTCGAGCGCGGCGCGGACAGGTTCCGGTTCGTTGAGCGCGCTGAAATAGCGCCAGGCTGCTCCGGCGTCACCGGCCTCCAGGCAGCGCGCGCCAACCTCGCGGCAGGCCGCATCCACGAACGCCTTGTACTCGGCTCTGGACCGCTCCGGCTGCCCGCTCAAGTTCCCGGGGTTGAGCAACGGCAGTCCCAGCTCATGCCGCTTCTGCAGCAACAGCAGGCGAAAGAGCGCGTGCGGATCGTTGCCCGCGCGCAAGGCCGCGATGCAGCTTTCAAGTCCAGCCAGCGCGCCGCTGGAGTTGAACGTGCTGGCCAGTTCGTCGTAGTTGATGTAGAAACTCATGCCGCCCCGCAACTGTTCACCCTCTCCCCCGTGGGGAGAGGGTGGCGCTTTAGCGCCGGGTGAGGGGGCCACCCCACGCTCGTCCTCGCCCCCTCACCCCGCGTTCGCTTCGCTCACGTCGGCCCTCTCCCCACAGGGGCGAGGGTGAACGGATACGCCGCCCGCGCCACTTTACGAATCCGCGGCTTCAAATATACCAGTTCGCGTGAATGATTGCAGGGATTCTCTGGGAATAGTTGTCTGCCTTCTGGCGGCGGCGCTCCCCGGCTGCTTCCGCTACGAGGAAACCATCGAGGTTGACCAGAACGGCGCGGGGACGGCAGCGATTGTCTTTTCGAGGCCGGCGGCCGGCACTCCGCAGGGAACCGCGGAGGACGCTGTGATCGCATTGAGCGATGCGCATTTCAACGCAGAGGCCATGAAGAAGGGGCTGCCGGAAGGAGTGACGTGCGCATACACGAAAAGCGAGGCCGGCGGCCGCGTGCAAGTTGACGTCCGGTACAAGTTCGACAGCATTCACAAGCTGGTGGCCTGGGCAATAAGTTCAAACTCCCCGTTCACCAACGTCAGCGTCGCGTCACAAGGCAGACTGCTCGAATACAGCCGCACCTTTCGCCCGCTGGACCCGGAACAACTGTCAACCCTCCGCGCCGTTCTGCCGAATGGTGAGTTGGTCTTCCGGTTTACCGGTCCGGGCGAGTTGCGCCAGACGGATGCGGCCAGGCGTGAGGGCCGCACGGCAGTGTGGCAGTTCACAGCGCCGGAACTGTTGAGCGGGCGAACCATCCAGGCGCAGTATGCCTGGGGGCTGCCGTGGCCGCTCTGCTTGCTGGGGGGCGCGGCCGTGGTCCTGATGGCGGGCCTTGTGGTGGCGCTCTGGAGGCGGGGCCGGGCAGGGGGACAATTGCGATCTTAGATTGTGGATTTCGGATTTAGAATTCAACAGCATTCATCATTCAGTGCGCCCTACTCCTTCTCCTTCGGCGGCGGCGTGGCCTTCTCCGGCCGCGTGAAGAGGGCGGCGTCGAGCTTCGGGTTCAGCTCCAGCGACTGCAATTCAATCGCCTGCGGCCCGTTGGGGTCTTTGTCCATTACAATGCGGGCCAGGGTGATGTTGCCAAAGCGCGTGTGGCCGCTGAAGATTTTGTCGTACTCTTTCTGCGCCCCCTCGGTAACGTACCTGAGTTTCGCCATCAGCTTGGTCTTGGCGTCAAACCAGATCTTGATGCGGCCCAGCGGCCGCGACTCGATCTCCACGCCCAGCAACTCGCGGTCGCCGTCGCGCGACGGATCGAGCGCCTGAACGTTATAAGCTTCCCTGGCGACCGCCAGTTCGCGCAGGATGCCCAGGTCCGACTGCAAGAGCGTGCGCAGGTCCTTCCGCGCCTCCTGCGGTTCGCGCTCCTCCACGGAACCGCCGCTGGCCTTCCAGGCCGCGTCTCCAGAAATGACCTGCGAGACCGCGCCCAGCGGGCTGTTCACGTCTACGCGCGCTTTGTCCGGCAGTTGCGCGCGCATCAGCCCGCGCAGCTTGTAGCCGGAGTAGGTGACGGAAACGTTGGCCTGCACGCTGTTAAGGTTGCGGAACTCCTCGAGGCCCCCGGCCGCTTCCATGCACTGGGCCAGGATCTTCCGCCCTTCCGCCTCGCGTTGCGGATCAATGGCCATAGGTTCGAGTTGCGGCTGGGGGATGGTGACATCCAGGAACTGCACGTCCTTGAGCGCGCGGAAGCTCCTGCGCTCCTCCAGCGCCTGGCCCGCGGAATCGGTCCCGGAGTTGCCGACGCCCAGGAGCACGCACTTGCCGGGATCGAGATACTTGTCGGCGACCTTCTGCACGTGTTCCGGCGTCACCCGCTTGATGGCTTCCAGCAGCTTCTCGGCGAAGTCCATGGGGTACTTGTAGAGTTCGTAGGTCATCTGCCGCCCGATGATCTTCGCGGGCCGGTCGAAGTTGAAGACGAACGAGTTGATAATCCGCTCGCGCGCCTCGGCCAGTTCGGCCTCCGTCACGGCCTGCTCGCGGATGCGCACCACCTCCTGGCGCATGGCGTCCAGGGCTTCGAGCGCCTGCTCGTTGCGTGTCAAGGCCGTACAGGAGAAGACGCCCGGCCGGTCATAGTTGACTTGCGCATAGCCCCACACTGAATAGGCCAGCCCTTTCTTCGTGCGCACCTCCGTGAACATGCGCGCCGACATCCCGCCGGAAAGAATCTGGTTCAACGCCTGCATGGCCGGGTAGTCCTTGTGGTCCCGCCGCAGGTCCACGATGTGCCCGAACGTGACGGTGGTCTGGTTCAGCTTGGGCCGGTCCACGAAGAGCGTCTTCTTCTTCTTGGAAGTGGAAATGTCCGGCGCCTCGGGCAAGGAGACTTTCACCGCGGGCCAATCGCCAAAAGCCGCCTTGAGCCTGGCGAGCATCTCGTCCCTGCCAAAGTCGCCGGCCACGCCGACGATGAACATGCCGGGATGGAAGAAGGCGCGGTGGAAATCCTGCAAGGCCTGCCGGTTGAGCTTGTTCAGGTGCGCGTACTCCAGCACCTTGGCGTAGGGACTCTTCTCGCCGTACAAGGCCCGCTCGAACTCACGCCCCGCAATCGCCCCGGGGCTGTCGTTGCGCCGCGAAATGGCGGTGCGCGCCTGATCGAGATAGAGTTCCAGCTTGTCTTCGGGGAACGCGGGGTTGCGCAGCACGTCCACCAGAATCTCAAGCCCCTTGTCGAAGTCCGCCTTGAGTGTCGAGAGGCCCGCCGAACCGGAATCCAGGCCAATGCCGACGCTCAGGCTCGCAGGCATGCTGTCCAGAATTTCATCCAGCTTGTCGCCGGGGTACTTGTCGCTGCCGCCGCTGCGCAGCACGCTGGCCGTGGCCTCGGCCACGCCCGTGCGCTCGGCAGGCTCGTGAATCTGGCCGAAGCGCAGGACCATCGAAAGGTCTATCAGCGGCAGTTCGTGGTCTTCCAGGAGGAAAACGACCAGGCCGTTGGAGAGCACGAACCGCTCCGCCACCGGCGGCTTGAAAGCCTTCAGCTCCGGGCTTTGCACGTCCTTCCACAGCTTCAGCGGCGGAATGGGCAGGCGCTCCGTGCCGGCCTCCCCCGCGGACGCGAGACCGCTTATGCACAGGAAGACAGACAACCAATACCGGGGGCGGAACCGAGTTCTCATGTGGATCCCAACGGCCTCAGCCTCAAAAATGCCCGCGCCGCCAAAATTCGCGGCAGCAGAGTGAATGTACCCCGCCTGGCGACGTCCGCAACCCCACCTGCGGGAAAACAACGGCAAACCGGGGGGCAGAAAACAAGAAGCCTCGCCCTGAACGAACTCAGGCACAAGAACGCGGCCAGCGACGGGGAGCGTTCAGGGCCGAGTTTTTTCTGGACTTCGGCCACCTGTCACTATAGAGGTGTTGGTTGGCGCACAGAGCCTGATCACCTTCGGTCAAGCGGCTCCAGAAAAAAAAGAAAAAAAGATTTTGTTCTTGACTCCAGGCTCAAGGCCGATAAGAAACACGCCGATACCTATGCTACGTGATGTTTATAGGCTAGACGTACCTTCGCGTGGGGAGGCCGCGCTTGAGGGGTGAGAGTCATGGCATCAGGTAACTGGACCACGTTCGATGTTGTTAGAGCTATTCTTGCTCATGTCATAGACAAGGCGCAGGCTATCTCAGCCGAAACACCTGTGCTTCACGGTGCTCTCTACGACTTGGCCAAGGAAGACAAGTTCAAGCCGTACCTGAACGACTTCACATTTGAGCAACGAGGGGACTTTCCGTTTTCCCGGGAGTTCCACACCCAGCTTGTCGCCCTCGAAATGGCTGGCCATCTTTCCTGCCAAAACCCGGATTTCGTCCAGTACCATATTCTTCCCAAGATGAAGACGCATTTCCAGAAGCGCACGAAAAGGTTCTTCACCGACGAGGAAATCGCGGACATTGGGGTGATGGCAGATCGTTTTGCCCTGGCTACGGCGCCGGTGGCCGCTACGGCATAGTCCCTCACAGAAAGTGCTATGGCGGATACACTTGTCGCAGATGGCGACCCCACCCACGACCAGATACGAGAGCAGATAGAGTGTTTTCTCAAAGAATACATACCGCCGGACATGCCGCCTTATGAAGTGGGTACGACAAAGGTGATCCATGACGGGCTGTGGGGGACCGTCCTGCTCCATTCCTGGGAGCTTTGCTTCCTTGACACCCCCTTGTTTCAGCGACTAAGGCAGATACACCAGACCGGCTTGGCTTATTTGGTCTACCCTTCTGCCACACATTCTCGCCTGGAACACACTCTCGGCGTGATGCACAATGTCCAGAGGCTGTTCGAGGCGATCACCAAGGCAAAAAACCAAAAATCTCTGGGGCGCCCCGACCCTTACCGACTGGCGGCTCTTTTCCACGATGTGGGGCATGGAATTTTCAGCCACGCGAGTGAACAGGTGTATGGCAACCTGACCAGTGCCAGTGTCTTTGGCACAAAGCGCCCCCATGAAGCGCTATCTGAGTTGATTCTGTCTTCTAACCAGTTCCAAGCTTATGCTGCGAAAGTGGCAGATAAGCACAAAGTGCGGATAGATGTTGAGACCCTGGGCCGATGGATCGTTGGCTCGGCCGCAAAAGACGAATCGGAAAGGTTCATGCGTGAGATAATCAACGGCCCCTTCGATTCTGACAAATTGGATTATCTCTTTCGTGATAGCCACTTTACAGGTCTGCGCCTGTCCGTGGACCTAGACCGGCTTTGGTACACGGTGCGTATTCGCAAAGCTAAAGGCCATTTTCGGCTGGTCGTCCTTCAGAGTGGTGCTACCCCATTGGAGCAGATTCTCTTTTCTAAGATGATGCTGCTGATCACAGTTTACCACCATCACAAGGTACGTGCTTGCGATTGTATGTTTGATGGGATTATTGAATATATGCATGAACATAATATATCTTATGAAATTAGGGGTATGCATCTCAACTTTAGAAGCCCTGTTGACTTCTTGTGGCTAACAGACAATGACCTATACTCACTTGGCTTCCGCACCCCAAAAGACGAGAAACTGCACGACCTCATACATAATCTTTACTTTCGCCGCTTGCTTAAAAGGGCCGTTATTCTTTCTCGTCGGATGGTGAATGAGGATGAGGGTGACAACGACCTGGGTCCTTTACTTGAATTTGCCAGCCCCGGCCAGAGATCTGCCCTCAAAAGAAGACAACTCGCGCGTGAAATCTATGATAAAGCGAAGCCTCCTGATTGCCTGCCACAGGAGGTGTGGCTTGACCTTCCGGAAATGCCAAGCACTAAGGCTGCAGATGAAACCTATGTCCTGCCCACACAGCATGGCGTTCCTGTCCCACTGAAGCACTTCTTCCCTGCCGGTAAATGGCCAGAGCAGTACGGAATAACCAGATGGCGAGGCCATGTTTTCTGTCCGGAGCATTGCCGGGACAAGGTCGCGAAGGCCACCATGGAAGTTCTCCGTGAGAAATACTCGATCCATCTGAAAAAGGACGCCTTCCTTGAGTGCAAGGTCAAAGTACCCCGTTAGTGGCCGACAGGTTTCGAGCCGAGTCCATATGTTTCCAAACCCACACCAATTTCAGCACAGAGATCACGAGTTATGAATTGAAAGGGCCGTCCTCCCTTGACCCCCGGCGCTGCGCCTGCTATGACAACGCCACCATAGGGACGAAGGCGCACACCTTTCACGGAGGCCCACATGCCATCTTTTGCTGAAGACTTGAGCCGCGGCTTGCAGGACCTCGAGGCTGCCGGCAGCGCAGGCACCGAAACCCTCGAGCGCATCCGGGGCGAACTCGATTTCGCCGCCAAGCTTTCCGCCGTCACCGAGGACCAGCGTGCCGAGCGGGAAGCCCTGGTCCGCGAGGCCGTCAAGGCCGCCCACGGCGCGCTCGCCAGGGGCGCCGGCCCGGAAGCGGCCTGCGCGGAGATGGAAGCCGTCCTCGCGCCCCTAGGCCCTCTGGCCAAGCAGTACACCATCCACGTCGTCGGCCACGCGCATATTGACATGAACTGGCTGTGGGGCTGGCCCGAGACCGTGGCCACCGTGAACGACACGTTCAGCACCGTTGAGCAGTTGATGGCAGAGTTCCCCACGTTCCACTTCTCCCAGAGCCAGGCTTCCGTCTACCAGATCATGAAGGACTACCTGCCTGAACTGTACGCGCGCGTGCAGAAGCGCGTCGCCGAGGGCCGCTGGGAGGTGACCGCGTCGCAGTGGGTTGAAGGAGACAAGAACCTGGCCGGCGGCGAAATCCTGTGCCGCCACCTGCTGCACACCCGCCGCTTCTTCAAGGAGGAGTTCGGCCTGCCGTACGACGCGGTGCAGATTGACTGGGAGCCTGACACGTTCGGCCACATGCACACGCTGCCGGGGATTCTGGCGCGCGGCGGCGTGCGCTACTACTACTTCCACCGCTCGGCGGAAGGGCCGGAGTTGTTCCTGTGGCAAGGCAAGGACGGCTCGCGCGTCCTGGCGTTTGACGACCGCGCCCGCGGCTACAACGGCAGCATGAATCCCGCGGTGGCCTCGCGCCTGTGCGATTTCGCCAAGACGACGGGCCTGAAGGACTATCTCTTC
>JBEKKG010000305.1:0-8093 GCA_050010835.1 Planctomycetota bacterium | reverse complement strand
AGTAAATGCGTGGCCCAGAGCGTACCGCGGGCGTCCCGCCCGCCTTCGTCCTCGCGCCCTGCCGGCCTGCCACGGGCGGGCGGGACGCCCGCGGTACATTTGCTGACATGCACCCCCGGCTGGGGCTGGACGGTTTCGCGCTTTGAAATTGCCGCGACCACGTGGTAGATGATGCAGTCAACTACAAGGAGGGGACTGGCCATGTCAGAAACCAACAAGACGCTGGTGCGGAAATACTACAAGGAGGTCATGGGCGACTTGTCCGGCATCGCCAACGTGGTCACGGGCACGTTCGTGGACCACCATTTCCCGCCCGGCCTGCCGGCTGGACCCGCAGGCGTGCGGCAGTTTTTCACGACCATGCGCGGCATCTTCAGCGGCATGAAGATCGGGATCGAGTTCATGCTGGCCGAGGGCCACAAGGTGGACTGCCACTTCACCTTCACCGCCAGGCACACCGGCGAGTTCGCGGGCCTCAAACCCAAAGGGAATGCGATCCGCCTGCCGGCCATCGCCACGTTTCGCATTCGGAGCGGCAAGCTCGCGGAAGCCTGGGAAATCTTCGATAGCGGAAGCCTCCTCAAACAGATGCAGGCCTAGCCTGAACTATCCACCACAGAGGCACAGAGACACAGAGAAGGGCGGGATTTACACTTTTCCAAAATCCAAAATCTTTTCTCTGTGCCTCTGTGTCTCTGTGGTGAATTGAACGGCTATTGCACTCCGAACGCTCCCGCGTCCAGCCCTGCTTTCTTGGGCCGGGGTTCGCTGTTCATAGGCAGGACGGCCTGGCGGTCGGGGACCGCTTTCTGCGACTTGCCATCGCCATCCGTGTGCACCAGCGCGTCCGCCGGCGCGCCGGCGTTGACGCAGGGCGAGCCGGGCTGGAGGTGGAAGTCGCGGGCTGCGGCGTTGACGAAGAGCGGGTCGTTGCCCTGCAGCGTGTTCGAGAAACCCGGAGGCGCGCCGCCGGAGAGAAAATTCGCGGCGCCTTTGAGCTTGCCGCCGGCGGCTTCAGGCGGTTTGGGCGACCCGGCAAAGATATTGTTGTACGCCACCAGATCGTTGCCTGCTTCCGCCAGGCGCACAAACAGGATGCGCGGCGTGCCGGCGACGAAGGTGTTGTTGAAAAGGAAGAGCGTGCCGTTTCGTCCTTTGCCCTCGCCGCCAAAATCCAGGTACTTTGTGGCATTCCCCTTCCGCCCCGGCTTGCTGGCCACCACGTTGCCGACAAGCAGCGCGTTGGAATTGGGCGCGCCGGAGGCGTCGCTGTCCACAAAGCCGAGTTCGCCTTCCTCCGAGTCGCAGATGAAGTTGTACCAGAGCTCGGTGTAGTGCCCGCGGGTCTTGAAGTTCTGCCCGAACAGGGAGTCGTGAATGTAGCATTCCCGGATCACGGCGCGGTTCCCCAGCAGGTAAAAGTTGTGGCTGTAGCCGTTGTAGTCCTGGGTGCCGTTGAAGGCGATCTCGCAGCGCTGCACCTGGAGTGTTTCCCTGTCGCCGCCCTGCATGCCCATATCGCAATAGGTCACCTTGCAGTCCCGCACCAGCGCATTGACACAGCCCACGAAGCGGAAGCCGGCGCCATTGTTGCCGTTCCGCGCGTTCTTGAGCTCCAGGCCCTCAACGATGCAGTACTGGCCTTCGATCTGGATGATGGCGCGCGGCGTCGCTCCCACGCCGCTGACGGACACTCCCGTCGCGTCGAGCACCGGCCGTTCCCCGTTGGGGCCGCGCGCGCCGCGCAAAGTCACCGGCGCGTCCGGCCGCCCCTGGTTCTTCAGCTTGAACACCTCGTTGTACGTGCCGGGATCAACCAGGACCGTGTCGCCGGCCTGGGCCGTGGCCAGAGCGCCGGCGATGGTCTTGCAACTGCGTGCCGGCCCCACGTTGATCACAGTGCCGGCGGCGGGCGGCTGCGTGACGGCCGCAGGGGGCGCCGTGCCGGCGGGCGGTTGAGGCGGCGCCGCGGGCTTCTTATCAGGGACCGTGGGAGCGGCCGCGGCGGGCTTGGCCTCCGCGATTTTCCGGACGAGGTGGCGGATCTTAAGTTTCAGCGCCTCATCGGGCTCGCGAATCTGTTCCAGCCACTCGTTGGCGCGGTCGCGGAAGCCCAGCAGGAGGGCCACTTCCGCTGCCACCACGAGCCGCTCGCCCTTGTCTCCGGCGATGGACTTGGCGATCTCGGCGAGGTCCTCCGCGCTCAGGTCCGGCCAGCGCAACGGGAAGAGGTTCTGTTCCAGTCTTACCGTGAGGCTTTTCGCGTCCACTGCGGCCACGCGGTACGCCTTGCGCTGCCCGAGGACGGTCACCCAGACGCTGAGCTGCTCGCCCTGGGCCAGTGCGGTTTCCAGTTGCTCCGTCAGGAAGGCGGCCGCGTCCGCGCGCGCGGAATTGTCGAGGGCATAGGCCGGCGCGCTGAGGAGAAGCGCCAGCAGGATGCAACCAGGGACACGCATGTATCTTCTTCTTTCCTAAACGTTCAGTATCCGAGCCGCGCGCGTAAGCAAGCGGCATTGTCCGCCTCCGCTTCCTCACGGTCGCGGCTCGGACGGAACAGTTACGTGCTTCTCCAGCCACTTCCTGGCGGCCGCGCGAATGGCCTCAAGCATCTTCCGCTCCAGCGGCGTTTCCTGTTGAGAGAACGTGCTTGCCAGGGGCCCCGGCAGGTTGTCGAAGAAGTTGAACTCTTTCTGCAATGTCCCGCGGTCGTCAACCAGCAGGACCAGGCTGCGTGCGCCGGCGCAACGGATGCTTCGGTCGGCGTCATCGAGATCAGGCAAGAGGGCTTGAACCATCCGCGTGACCAAGGCAGGGTCGCAGGACTTGCAGTCGCGCAAAACCCACCAAGTGTGCTGAAGCCACTTCAGCACCTCTTGACGTACAGCAGGATCGGGGCTTTCCAGGCCGGCGGCAAGGCTGGCGAGCCGCGCATTCACGTCGCGGATATTTGGAATCGTCTTAATTGCGTGTTGCCTGCGCACGGGATCGCTGTCTGCCAGGAATTCCGCCCAGGCCCCTGGCAGGTCCTGGGGCGGCAGCAGACATGTGAGGGCATACAATGCGGACTCACGATTGGGGAGGTCTTTCCTGCAATAGCCGAAGACTTCCGGCAGAAACTCCGGACGCCGGTGCAGGCCCCGCAACAGGCCGTCCATGAATCCGGAAGGCGGCGGCGATGTTCCGGCCTGATCGAGAAAATATCGAATGCGCTCCGCTGTACCGTGTTGCCCCATCAATTCGCCTGCGTTGGTTCGCAAGAACGGAAATGTTTTCGTGGGTTTGCCCTGGCCAATCTGGTCGGCCAGAGCCAGCGCCGCTTGAGTGTCCGCGCGTATCAGCCCATAGAAGGCGCACTGCTGCGTACCGAAATTGGTTGAATTCACTTCTGCAAGCAGCCTGCTCTTGGAGACGCGGCCGCTCTGGAGCGCGCGATCGTAGAACGAAACCGCCAACTCATGTGACGACAGCGTCAGCGCCCCTGCTGTTGTTTCGGCAACGAAAGCAGGCGTATGCTCCAGCACCCATGTTTTCCAAGTTGGAACCGGGCGCTGTTGTTCCCACGAAGCGAAGTAGATGAAGAGCGGCCAGGGCAGCAGCACCGCGGCGGGCAGCGCGGCGACCGCGCAGAACCAGATCAGGCCGCGCTTCCAGTGGCTGCGTGGCAAATCCGGGGACATGACCCGATTTCCGGTTGTTTGCAAATCCGGGGACATGACCCGATTTCCGGCTGTTTGGAAATCGGGATCGTGTCCCCGGATTTGCCGGATTTGCATTTCGTCCCGCGCGGCCGCGCAGCGCAACCGCCACCAGGTCACGGGCATGGCGGCCAGGCACGCAATCGCGCCCACGGGAAGGATCACAATCACGCCCGTCTCAAGTGTCCATTGGAACGTGCTGTAGCGGTACGGGAACATATACCAGACCAGGAACACAACATAGGCGAGGAAAACTGTCTCAAAGCCGCCCAGGACCATGACGGCCCAGCTCCAACCGCTGCGCTCGCCACGCCGCCACGCCCGCACAGCCAGGGTGAGCGACCAGACCAGGAAAACGACGGTGGCGGAGAGGGCCACGCCCAACCCCGGGCCGTAGGCTTCGTCGTCCGGGCGCAGAATAAAGGCCAGCACGCTGCCGGTGCAGGCTGCCAGCAGCGCCAGCCCGTGTATCAACACGGCATCGCGCGTACCGCTTAAGTTCCGACCGGACCAAGCCGCAGCCATGTGTCTATTGTCCCACATTTCGCCGCATTGTTCTTGGGAGAAAATCCAGGAATTGAGCCGCGCGCCGGATAGAATCAAACCTTTGCAACGGAGACGCCCATGAACGACAGCGATACCACGGTGGCCGAGCTCAAAGCTCTGATTGGCGACTTCGTCGCCGCGCGGCAATGGCAAAAGTACCACCGGCCCAAGAACCTGGCCATGAGCATCGCCATCGAGGCCGCTGAGCTGATGGAGCACTTCCAGTGGGAGGGCGAAGGCGAGGCCGAAAAACTTGCGTCCGAGGCCGAGACGCGAGACGAGGTCGCCGCGGAGATGGCAGACGTGCTCGCCTACCTCCTTTCGCTGGCCAATGCGACGGGGATTGACCTGGCCGCCAGCTTCCAGCAGAAGATGCGCAGGAACGAGATCAAGTACCCCGCGGACGCAATGATCGGGCAGTATCGGCGGCCGAAGAAGACAAGGGGTTAGGGGCTAGAAGCGAGATGCAAGGGATGAAAGCATGTGCGACACGTTTTCAGCTTCAAGACTAACCGTTGCGTTCGCAGTCCTGCTTGCTTGCGCTGCTGTCGCGGCCGAAGGCCAGACAGCCCAGCCAGGCGACGCGGACCGGCAGGCCATCCTGGCCCGGCTGCCGGAACGGCCGCCGCCGCCGCGCTGCACTCTTCAGGCCGCCGGGGCTGACGGCAACTATGCAGGCTTCGATCTCGTCGTTGACGGCAAGGTCTTCGCGCCCGTCAGGTTCTCGTCGAACAACCTCATTCTTGCCTCGAAAATGGGATCGCTTCCCGGCGGTGGACTGCGGTTCAGCGCTTTGAAAGCCGCCGAGGCGTGTGGATTGGTACTGGCGGACGATGACTTCGTGGCCATCGCCCTCGGCCAAGGCTCCCCATATCCCGAGGTTTCCTTCCAGATCAGCGTGCAGAAGTTCGATGCCGGGAGGTGGGACGCGGCCTGCGGAGGTCCCTGCCCGTTCCACTTCCTGACGTTGGCGCTCGACGGCGCGGAAGCCATCCATCACCGCGGCTGGCTGGTGGCGACGCCGGCGCTGGACCCCTACCCGCTGCAAATCGGGCGGCAAGGCATCGTGGCCAGCAAGTGGTCGCGCGACTGGACTTGGGCGCCGCCCTTCGGGGCCTGCCCCATCCCCGTGGCGGGGCTGTGGGCGCCGCAAGCCAGGCGCTACGCGGCCTTTGATTTCACCGGCGCGCGGCTGCTGGACCATACCGAGAAATTCGTCGCTTCCGCCTACTGCTGGAAGCAAGGACAGGACCGGAATTTCATAACTCTGGCCGCTCCGTTTGCGCGGAACTACGTCGCCCTGCGCCAGCCCGCGGGCGGCGAAAAGATCGCGACGCATTTCCGCATCGTCTACGACACTGACCTGCCGTCCTGGGAAGATCCGAACCAGCGTTATCACGAGCGGCTGTGGCGCGAATACTACAGCCTGCTCCCAGGCGCGCCGGCGCAGAACGACCTGAGCTTCCTGCCCGGTTACGCCAGGTTGAACGATTTCAGGCATCCCGAGCACCCGGTCTTCACCTACACGGTCCCCAAGAAGGACGAATGGGAGAGCAATTTCTTTGAGGAAGGCACGATCCTCCCGGAGTGCCCGGAGAGCTGGCCGCTGGACTTCTATTACTGGAAGAACGACCAGGCCGGCCTGAACGCGGTGAAGCAGCAGTTGCCCTACCTGCTGCGCATGGCCAGGCGCTTCGAGGCGGGCGGCGAGAACTGCTGCTACTGGCAGAAGCCGCTGGAAGGAAAATCCAAGGCCGCGCTGGGCGACGTGGCCACGCTGCGCAACATCCACGGCTGGGCCATCGCCGACGCCTTGCTCTGTATTTACGCCCACGAGAAGGACGCTAGTCTGCTGCCGGTAATTGACGGCGCGCTCAACTGGACCAAGTACAATATCTGCACGCGCAACGACATCTCCGACGTGCCTGACGCCATGTTCACCATCGGCTGGCGCGGCGTGGATTTCTGCCTGCGTTACTACTACACGTTCAGGGACGACCAGCCTCGCGCCGCGCAGGCCCAGTTTGCTTACAGGCTGGCCCTGTCGCTCGCCTACCGCTACACGACGATGTGGATTCCCGACACTGCCGAGGACGACAACCTCGAAGGGACCTTCCTCATCGAACCGAACTCGGGCCAGCCCTGGACCGGCGCCGCGTGCGCGAACGAGTGCTGCATGTTCATGAACGCCTTCGCCAAAGTCTACGCCGCCACGGGCGACCCGATCATCCTGGCCTACCTGCGCGGCATGCTCGAACGCTGGCCGCTGCTCTATCAGGACGTGGACAGCGACGACCTGTGGGATTACAGCGCGCCGTTTGCCGAGTGCTTCGGCATCTTCGACGAATGCCAGATCGGCGGACGCGACAAACGCTCGACCTACGGCGGCAACGTGGAACCTTTCGATCTCATTCAGCCCGTCGGCGCGGCCCGCGTGCGGGTCGTGGCCGGAGAGAAAGGCGCGGCGGCGTTCGACAAGGGTGGCCTGCACACCGACATTGCGGACTTTCGCAGCAGCAAAGGCCTGGCGCGAGGACTATCCTTCAGGATCGTCTCCTCGCTCGCAGACGGTTTCGACCTGATCCTGACCACGCCTCAGTTCATGCTCGCAGGCAAACGTGTGCTCCTGAAACGTGGTGACGCCGTCACCGAACTGGCTCCGGGCAAGGAGTGCGTCGTTCCCGAGCACTCGCCCTGGGACATTCTGATCCACGGCGTGCGCAGCGGCGACTGCATCGCGCTGGACGCTCTGGATACGGCTCTGCCGGTGCTGGACTGCCGGCCGGTGAAAAGCTGGCAGATTGCGCCGCGCGAGTTTTCCGCCGAGGGCTTCGTCGTTCTGCCCCTGGCCTCATTCTGCAACTGGGCGCCGAAACTCGATTGGGAAGACTCTAACTCCTACGCGCCGTACTTCCCCGGCTATCACTATGCTTTCGGCGTGCCGTATTTCCTTGTGCCGGCCTATCTGAATGGCGGCCAGACGGCGGTGGCCGGGGGCAGCGTGTCGGTCGGCGCCGCGGCCAAAGCGCTGGCCGTGGCCGTGAGCGAGGTGACTCCGGCGGCGCGCGTGACAGTCGCGTACGAGGATGGGCAGAGCGAAGACATCCCCCTGGCCGAGCGCGCCGTCGCCTGGAAGGCCTGGCCCAAGTGGTTCAAGACGCAGATTGACCTCGCGCCGCACCAGTGCCGGGAGGCCAGGATCGGCAGCCTTGCCGTCGCCGGCGCGAAGCTCTGGTCCGTCACCCTGGCCGGCACCGATAAGGCCGCGGCGAAAGTGCTGGCGCTGTTGGACGCCACACGCGCTGAGCAGCGGCAGAACGAACTCGCGGCACGCCGCCAGGCTCAATGGCTGGAATCTCTCGCCCAAGGCAACGCTCTGCGGCTGGAAGCCGATTGCGTGGCGCCGGGCTATGCCTTCTGCTACGTCTGCATCGCCAAGGGCGCATGGGAAATCCCCAAGGGCGCCAGCCTCGAGTACGACGTGCTGATTCCTTATGACAGTGTGAGTTCCAACGCCGGCGTGGACCTGACGGGCGGCACGCTGGGGAACATCCGTGACGCGAACGTGGGCACGCACCCCGGCAACGCCAATGAACCGCGCGGCGCCTGGAAACACCATCGCTACAGCCTGGACTCTCTGGCCGGAAAGACCTTCGAGGAGGTGGTGATCGCGACGGACGGCGGGAGCTGGCCCAAGGGCCGCTACAAAGGCTGGTTCAAGAACATCCGGCTGACCGGCAGCCAAAACAACGATCTGGTGAAGCTCTACGCTGACTGGGTCCGCCAGTATCCCATCGTCAACCTTGAGGACGGCCTCGCGCAGGACGATTGGGAAGGTTGGGCGCTTCT
>JBEKKG010000304.1:0-8094 GCA_050010835.1 Planctomycetota bacterium | reverse complement strand
GCCCTTTTCCGGCTGGCACGCCAGCCGCGCCCCAAACCGATTCCAGATTCGCCCCGGCAGCGACGGGATGCTGGCCATAGGAGTCAGTCGTCTGCTTCTCGAGCGCAGAACCGTGGATGAGGATTTCATCGCCCAGCACCCGGAGGTCCCGATCAAGCTGGTAGTCCAGGACATTAACCAAGGGCTCGGCAACAACTTTGCCGAGGCCGCCTTCCATGGCCGCGGGAAGTACTACCGCCCGGTCTGCGGCGATAATGTGGAGCCCCAGGAAGCCTTGGTCAAGGTCTTCAGACGGGTTGGCGAAGCCGACATCATCCTGACGTATCATGAAGCCGCCGTATCTCGCGGCTTGGCTCGGGGGGCCATCTCCCGGCTCTTCACCGCCCTCGTGAACTTCCTCAGTGGCTACAAGATCCGCTACTACAACGGCCTGCCTGTGGCCCGGCGCTACGACGTGCTGCGCTGGCACTCCAACTGCCACGGTTTCGGATTCCAGGCGGACCTGATCACCCGGTTGCTGGATTTGGGCGCGAGCTATATTGAGGTGCCGGTGTCGCCGCACGAACGGCGGCAGGGCTCGTCCAAGGCGCTCACGCTGAAGAATCTCTGTTCCGTGGCCCACACCCTTCTGGAGATCTTCATCCGGCGAGCGGCCCGCATAATGTACCCGCAGCAATTCAAGGCCATGCGGGCGCAGTGGGGCAAGGCCGGGGGAGGGACGACGGCGAGCAGCAATGTTGCGAAGAGCTAGGCCAGCACGGCGAGCGACGAGCCCATCTCGAAGGCGTCAGGCGATATGCCGTATCGTCACACGTGGTGTGTGCCCGATTTCCGTTATCTCTGCCTTGACCCCGCCAGCGCATTCCATATAGTAGCCTTGAAGTTCCGCTTCCAGTGTCCCCTGAGGAAGGCGCTCCATGCCGCTGTGGCTGTACAATAGCTGCGCCATTGTCGGCGGCACACTCTTTCTGTGCCAACTGGCCATGACGCTCCTCGGCCTTGGCGGCCATGACGCGGACGCCGGCGCGGACCACGACATCGGTGCGGACCACGAGGCCGGCCACGACTCCGCCGCTGAGCACGGCCAGGGCTTCAGTCTCAACAGCCTGTTATCTGTCCGCGCCCTCGTCGCCGGTGTGACGTTCTTTGGCCTGGCGGGCCGCGCGGCGGCCAGCGGCGCCCTCTCCTCAGCCGCGGTTCTGGCGATTGCGGCAGGCGTCGGTCTGGCCGGCCTGTCCCTGGTGGGCCTGCTGATGGGGAACCTGCGCAAACTTGAGGCCGAAGGCACGGTCCATATCGAACAGGCGCTGGGCGAAGAAGCGGTCGTGTATCTCACCATCCCCGCGCGCAATTCCGGGCCGGGCAAGATCACCGTCACGGTCCAGAACCGCTTGATGGAATACCCCGCCGTCACCGACAGCCCCGAAGCCCTCCCGACCGGCACGCCCGTTGAAGTGGTGGACCTGGTTGATGGCGAGACCCTCAAGGTCGCACGGCTCCTCAAGGCCGATGCGCCTGCCGCGAGCGCAGAAGGGCAGAACCCTGTAACTGGAAAGAATCCTCCATTGGCCCGCAACGCGGCGGGAGCAGAACATGGATAGCCCCTGGTCTTTGCTGTTCGTATTCGTGGTGCTGGTTGTCTACAGCTTGGCCATTTTCGTCATCAAGCGCTACCGAAAATGCCCGAGCAACCGGATTCTGGTCAAGTACGGCTGGTCCCCGACCGGCGAAACTCCGCGCTGCATTCATGGCGGCGGGACCTTCGTCTTGCCGATACTCCAAGACTACGCCTATCTCAGCCTGGAGCCGCTCCAGATCGAAATCTCGCTCAAAGGCGCGCCCTCAGCGGCGGAAAACATCAGCCTCAGTGTGTTCAGTGTCTTCACCGTGGCCATCGGCATCGAGCCGGCGGTGATGCAGAACGCCGCCATCCGCCTGCTCGGCCTGGACTTCCGCGCCATCCAGCTACAGGCGCAGGAGATTATCGTCGCCCAGTTGCGCCGGGTGGTTGCCTCCATGCGCATCGAAGAAATCAACCGCGACCGCGAGCGGTTCCTCAAGCACATCCAGACGTCCCTGGAGCCGGAACTGCGGAAAGTCGGCCTGGTGCTGATCAACGTCAACATCACCGACATTACGGCAGAAGAAAACAGCCCTGTGATTGGAAAGAACGCTTCATTGGCCTCAAAAGCGGAGGAAAAGGAACATGGATAGCCCCTGGTTTTTGCTGCTCGTATTCGCGGTCCTCGTGATCTTCAGCCTGGCCGTCTTCGTCATCAAGCGCTACCGGAAATGCCCCAGCAACCGGGTTCTGGTCAAGTACGGCAAGGTCGGCGGCACCGATTCCGCGCGCTGCATCCACGGCGGCGCCACGTTCGTCATGCCGGTCTTCCAGGACTATGCCTACCTCAGCCTGGAGCCGCTCCAGATCGAAATCGCGCTCAAAGGCGCGCTCTCGGCGGAGAACATCCGCGTCAGCGTCCCCAGCGTCTTCACGGTCGCCATCGGCACCGAACCGGCGGTGATGCAGAACGCCGCCATCCGCCTGCTCGGCCTGGACTACCGCGCCGTGCAGCAGCAGGCGCAGGAGATCATCTTCGGCCAGTTGCGCCAGGTGATCGCTTCCATGCGCATCGAAGAAATCAACCGCGACCGCGAGCGCTTCCTCACGCACATCCAGACGTCGCTGGAGCCGGAACTGCGGAAAGTCGGCCTGGTGCTGATCAACGTCAACATCACCGACATTACCGACGAGTCCGGCTACATCGAAGCCATCGGCCAGAAGTCCGCGGCCCAGGCCATCCAGCAGGCCCGCGGCGACGTGGCCGACCAGGAGAAAATGGGTGAAGTCCGTGTGGCCGAAGCCAACCGCGAGAAGATCATCCAGGTCGCCAACGCGGAGAAGGTCAAACAGATCGGCACCCGCGAGGCCCAGCGCGCTCAGGCCGTCCGCCTCGCCGAACTGGAGAAGGAACAGAAGGTCGGCGAGCAGACTGCGGGCTTCCAGCGCGACGCCCAGGTGGCGGACGCGCAACGCGCCATGCGCATCTCCCTGGCCGACGCCAACGCCCAGGCCGTCTCCGGCGAGAATACCGCGCAGGCCCTCATTGCGGCCTCGCAGGCCGAATTGGCCGTCAAGCAGGCGGAAGCCTACCGCGTCGCCGAGACGAAGAAGCGCGAGGCCGAAGCCTCCGTGCAGGAAGCCCAGAACAAGGCTATGGCCAGGGCCGCGCTGGCCCAGGCCGAACGCGTCGAGGCCGAACGCCGCGCCGCGCTCGAAGCCCCCGCCAAGGCCGAGAAAGCCAAGGTGATCGTGGACGCCGAAGCCGAGGCCGAGAAGCGCCGCTTGCAGGCCATCGGCGAAGCTTCCGCCATCTTCGCCAAGCTGGAAGCCGAGGCCAAGGGCAACTTCGAAATCCTGGCCAAGAAGGGCGACGGCCTCAAGCGCATCATCGAAGCCTGCGGCGGCTCCCAGCAGGCTTTCCAGTTGCTCATGCTCGAACACCTCGATCACATCGCCAACACCGCCGCCAACGCCATCTCCAACATCAAGTTCGACAAGGTGGTCGTCTGGGAAGGCGGCGGCAAGGAGGGCACCACGGGCACTTCCAACTTCCTGCAAAGCATGGCCCGCACGTTGCCGCCCATGATGCAGGTGATGAAGGACATCGGCGGCGTGCAACTGCCCGACTACATGGGCAAAATGGTCCCGGAGTCGAGGAAAGAACAGGATGCGGTGAGCCCAGTACCGGCTGCCGAGGCAGCCGCAGCGCTGGCGCATGCCGCGGAGAAGAAGAAGTAGCCGGGGCGGAATTTGGGTGATTCCTTCACATGAGCGCGGACAAGCCGACGGCCTACCTTGACTCGAACATCCCGTCCGCGCTGCATTACGACGGGGGCAACACGCTGCTCTTGCGGAGGAAAGGCGCCACATGCGATTGGTGGAGGCTTGAACGCCATCTATTCCACTTGTGGACATCGAAAACCGCCCTATTGGAGTTGGCCGAAGGACACTATGGGGGACAGGCCCATGCCGTTGCCGAAGCTTATCGTTTGCCGCACCTCTCATCCACGGCGGCGGTCAAACATTGTGCTTCGCAACTCATACGCGAAAGGCTGGTGCCCGCGTCAGAGGAACGCGACGCCTTGCACCTTGCATTTTGTATTGTTCACCGGATAGACTATTTGCTGACGTGGAACCAGGCGCATCTGGACAACCTGGAAGTGAAGAGTAGATTGGCGGTTGTGTGCAAGCGGGAGCGCTGGCGCGCCCCGTGGATTGTGTCCCCCGACACTATTCTGAAAGCAGTCTTGGAGCAGACGATAAGGAGAAAGAATGAAGACCAAGCCTTTTGAAGATGAAAATGTGGAACGCTGCCGTGCTGCATTTCGCAGGATTCGGCGACGCTTCAAGACCTTCGAGGATCTCTGCGACTACTTGACGAAGCTGGAAAAAGGGCCGTGGCCCACGCCTAAAATCAAGCGGCTCTTGGCCCAGGCGAAACTTCACCCCATTGACGCCGGCGCCGCGCCGTCTGAAAAGATGCGCTCCGGCAAGGCGGCGGCACAAAAGAAGGCGAAAGTCGCTGCTGTTTGCGACAGACCCGCGGCCCGGAAAGCTGTCCACAAGGCCTGAACAAACGACGGGAAGACTGACATGCCAGAAAGAAACCTGCAAGCTTAAGAGAGCGAAGTAGTGCGGCGTTGCCGCCGGGCGCGCCAAGAACTGTTCGCGCGCTTCAAGACGCAGGAGGAACTGCACGCCTGGTTGATGAGTCTCGAAAAGGAGCAAGGCCCACGGCGTATGGTTCGGATTGGGAAGGCGCAGGCGCACAAGAAGGTGAAGCCCCCCGCCCGGATCGGCAAGCCAGCCAACGGGAAGACAGTACGCAAGGGCTAAAGGAAACAGCGGAAGGGAGGTGAGGGATGAGTAAAGGCCCATTGGTGTTCTTCAACATCGGGTGGATGAAGAAATACAGGGGCCTGACTCCTACGGACAAAATCACAAGCGGAGGCTCTTACGTCGTGAGACATGGGCGCGGCGGCGAAGTGGTCAATTTCTTTCCACACAACAAGGGCTACTACTTGGGTTTCGTATCGCCACCGCGCGAGGGCTCCCTGGTAGTTGTTGGGACGCGCACGAAACTTTCAGGACGCGAGCGGGTCTCGTGGCCCGTTGAGCCGCGCCATCTGCCTCACCTCCCTGCGGACGGCGCGTTTGCCGCAGGAGCTGACGAGTGTGCTTTTGGGCACCGCCTGTCAACCAGAGGCGAGAACGGATGCTCCTGGCGTTTTCGCAGGTCTGCAACGATCTCGTGCAGGCTATGATGGTGCTCCTTCGCGTACTGCTCGCGGTTCTTCCACACCTCGGCTATGATTTCATCCTGATACATCGTTGGTTTCCTCCGGGAGAAGCTCCTGTGGAGTGCAGATTTCCGGGCACGTGTAGCCGGCAACTGCACAGATGGATCTGATGAGCGGTTTGGTTTCCGCGTTGTTGATGTGCCTGCAGTTCCACGTCAGCAGAAGGTTCACAGCATGTACCGCGGCGATCGCAACGTGCAGCGCATCGAGTTCCGCTTCTTCAGGGAAACCGCCGCCAGCGACAAGTTTGGCAGCAAGATCCTCTGCTTCCTGATCCACGGACAGCTCCTGGATGCCTCGCAGTGCGTCAAGACGCCTCTGCGCCGCTTCTGCACCCCCTTTGCGGCTTCGGTGACCACGAGTTCAGAGGTGTAAAGCTCGTAGTGCTGCCGGGCTTGATCCCACCACTGGACGGTGAGTTGCTGCCATGCATCCGTCCGCACATCGCTGCTCGGACGCGCGGTCAAGTAGCTGGGAATCGAGGTCTCGATATAAACACTCTTCATGTTTCACATTGTATTGGATTGGAAACGCAGACGCAAGCGGCGGAGGCCAGGATAAGCTGTACGAGCCTCAACCCTCAAGCCTAATCTGAATTCCCCCCAGCCCGCCGTTCTGCTAAGATACCAGCCATGGCAGAGAGCCTTTCCCTCAACGACGCCCTCAAAGAACGCTTCGGCTTCTCCGAGTTCCGCGCCGGGCAGCGGGAGCTTACCGAGGCTGCCTTGGCGGGCCGCGACGCGCTCGGCGTCCTGCCCACTGGCGGCGGCAAATCGCTCACCTACCAGTTGCCGGCGCTCTTCCTGTCCGGGCTGACACTGGTGGTCTCGCCGCTGATCGCGCTCATGAAAGATCAGGTGGACGCCTTCAACCGCCGGCACAAGGATGCGGTGGCCGTCGCCATCCATTCCAACCAACATTCGTGGGAGTCCGGCGAGGCCCTGGCGTGCGTGCATCGCGGCGCCGCGGCGCTGCTGTACGTCGCGCCTGAACGCCTCGAAATGCCTGCCTTTCGCGCCAACATCGCAGCGCTCAAGCCCAAGCTGCTGGTGATTGACGAAGCCCACTGCGTGAGCCTCTGGGGCCACGATTTCCGCCCTTCTTATCTCGGCTTGGGCGAGTTCGCTGCACGGCTGCGCCCTTGTCCGGTGCTAGCCCTGACCGCCACCGCCACGCCGGGCACGCGGAAAGACATTAGCGCGCGCCTGGGCCTCCAGAATCCGCTCGTGCAGGTTGCGCCGTTCGACCGCCCCAATCTGCGCTTCGAGGTGCACCCGTGCGATCCGGGCGAAAAACCCCGCCGCTTGCGCCGCATCATCCGGGACCTGGCCGGGCAAGGCTCGCAGATCGTCTACGTCGGCCGGCGCAAAGACGCGGAGGAGATCGCGGCTGATCTGAAAGAAGACGGGCAGGGCGCCGTCGCGTATCACGCGGGCATGTTGGCTCAGGACAGGAAAGCCGCACAAGAAGCCTGGCTTGCGGGCCAGGTGCCGATTGCCGTGGCCACCATCGCCTTTGGCATGGGGATTGACAAGCCCGATGTCCGGGCCGTGATCCACTACCAGCACCCTGCGTCCCTGGAATCGTATTACCAGGAAGCGGGCCGCGCCGGCCGCGATGGCCTGCCCGCGCGCTGCATCGTGCTCTTCAGCGCGCAGGACAATGCACTGGTGCAGTACTTCATCCGCAACCGCTATCCCAGCCGCGCGCAGGTCCTGTCCCTCCTGGCCGCGCTGCCGCCTGAGGGCACACGGCCCGAGGACCTCAAACTGCTGGGTGATTCCGCGATGTCCGACGAGCAGCGCAACGTGGCGCTGGTGACGCTGCTGCAACAGGGCCTGGTGGAGCGCGATGAAGCCGGCAACTTGCGCCCTGCCGCCGGCGGCGCGGCCAACGTTTCGTTGGACACGATGTTCGCGCGCAAGGATGGCGACTACAGGCGGCTGGACGCCATGGTGGCCTATGGCAGCGAGACTAACTGCCACCGCGCCGTGCTGCTGCGCTATTTCGGAGAGATTTGGCCCCGCGATTATCATTGTCGGAACTGCTCGGCCTGTTCCGGCGGCACAGCCGACACCGGCCGCGCAGCGGCGCTGGACGAAGTCGCGCGTCTCTTCGCGGCGAACCGGGCGCTGCCGGAGGCCCAGGAACTCCTTTACGCGGATGCGTTTGCGCGCTTTCTGCGCGGGGGGAAGTCCGGGCGCATCCCGGAGTATTGGCGCCGCTTGCCCGGTTTCGGCGCGCTGGCCCACTTGCGCAAAGAAGCCCTGCTCCAGATTGCGCAAGAGGTCTTGGACAGAGCGCCGCCATTGGCGGCCCCCGCTCGCGCGCCCGTTCCGGCTGCCAGAGCGGTGCCACAGCCGGCCGGGGAGGTGTTCTGGCACTCCCCGAAGCGCACGTTCACCAGGCAGGAACTGGAAACTCGAAAAGTGTCCCGCGACCATGGGCTTTATATTTTGCGCCTCGTGGCGGGCAACGAAGGTTCTTTCGCACCCTCAAAGGTCGCGGCTGTGCTCCACGGCGGCGAACGCGACGTGGGCTCGCGCACCCCGGAACTGCGGGCCCTGCCGCAATGGGCCGTGCTCTCAAAGTTGAAATATAATGAGATTCTGCCCGACGTCCTGGCCATGTGGGCCAAAGGCTACCTGAGGCGGGCGGGCGACAGCGGCCTCAGATTGGCCCTCACCGAGAAAGGCCGGGCCGTGCTCGTGCCGCCTGGAAAGAACAGAA
>JBEKKG010000303.1:0-8919 GCA_050010835.1 Planctomycetota bacterium | reverse complement strand
GGGGGCGAGGGGTGAGGGGTGAGCAGCGAGCGGTGACGCGTGTTGTGCCCTGGCATAACTCCCATACCTCTCATTCTTTCCATAATTCCCATCAGACATCCCGGCGCGCGTGTTGTTCCATGTCACTAACCAGGTGTGGAGATGCAAGGAATGAAGGATAGCCAGGTTGGGGTGGTGGTATTTGCCGAGCAGGACGAAGGCGCCCTGGTGCGCGTGGCGCTGGAGCTGGCGTCCAGAGCGCGCGAGCTGGCGGACCGGCTGCGGACGACTGCGGGCGCGTTCCTGCTGGGCGGGCAGGGGATTGAGGCCGCCGCAGCCGAACTGATCGCCTACGGCATGGACAAGGTCTATGTCATCAGCGACCGCCGCCTGCACCACTACGACACGCTGCCCTACGCCAAGGTCCTGGTGCGGTTGATCCGGCAAACCGCGCCGCTGGCCGTGCTCTACGGCGCCACCCCCATCGGCCGGGACCTGGCCCCGCGCATCGCCAGCGAGTTGCGCGTGGGCCTGACGGCCGACTGCACCGCCCTGGAGATCGGCGACTATCAGGCGCCCGGCGGCAAAGAGTACAAGGACATCCTCTTCCAGATCCGCCCGGCCTGGGGCGGGAACACCATCGCCACCATCGTCACGCCTGAACACCGGCCCCAAATGGCCACCGTGCGCACCGGCGTGATGAAACTGGGCGACAAGGATTCGCGGCGCACCGGAGAAATCGTGCGCCTGCCCGCGGACCTGGACGCCGCGGAGTTCATCCTGCGCGTCACCGAACGGGTCAGCGCGGTGAAAAAAGTGGACCTGACCACGGCCAACATCATCGTCGCAGGCGGGTCGGGCGTGGGGAGCAAGGAGAACTTCAAACTGGTCCTGCAATTGGCCGAGACGCTGGGCGGCTCGCCCGCGGCCAGCCGCGCGGCGGTGGACGCCGGCTTCATTGACCGCGACTACCAAGTGGGGCAAACCGGGACGACGGTGCGGCCCAAGCTGTACGTCGCCTGCGGGATTTCCGGCGCGATCCAGCACCGCGCGGGCATGGCGGAGGCCAGCAAGATCGTGGCCATCAACATTGACCCGACCGCGCCCATTTTCTCCATCGCGCACTACGGCATCGTGGGCGACCTGAACCAGGTCATCCCCAGGCTGATCAAGGCCTACAGGACCAAAGGATAAGGGAGGCAATGGCAAACTTCTACACCGACAACCCGGACATCCGCTTCTGCCTGGATACTCTGGACCTGGACCGCACGGTGTACCTGCGCGAGGGCGGCTTCGCCGAGGCCGGGCAATACGAGCACGCGCCGCGCGATGCCGCCGAAGCCAAGGCGCAGTACGAGGAAATCCTGAAACTGGCCGGCGATGTCGCAGCCAACTTCGTCGCCCCGCGCGCCAAGCAGGTGGACCTGGAAGGCAACCAGTATCGCGATGGCGAGGTGGTCCTGCACCCCCACATTCAGGCTTCCATCCGGCGCTTCGCCGAGGCCGACCTGATGGGCCTCTCCCTCCCGCGCCTGTACGGCGGGCTGAATCAGCCCCAGGCGGTCAAGACGGCCGTGATCGAGATGGTGGCGCGGGCCGACGCGGCGCTGATGAACATCGTCGGCTTGCAGGACATCGCCGAGACCATCGAGGAATTCGGCGATGAGACCTTGAAATGCGAGACCCTGCCGCAGTTGTGCGCGGGGGTGCACACCGCCGCCATGGTGCTGACTGAGCCGGATGCCGGCAGCGACCTGCAAAGCGTGCGCCTGCGCGCCGAGCCGCTGGATGAGGCCCTGGGCCTCTGGCGGCTGTCCGGCACCAAGCGCTTCATCACCAACGGCTGCGGCGACATTCTGCTGGTGTTGTCGCGCAGCGAGCCGAAGACGGCCGGAGCGCGGGGCTTGTCGGTCTTCCTGGTCAAGAAAGGCCAGGGCGTGCGCATCCGGCGCATCGAGGAAAAACTGGGCATCCACGGTTCGCCCACTTGCGAAATCCAGTTCACTGAAGCCCCGGGCCGGCTGGTCGGGCAGCGCAAGCGCGGCCTGACCGAGGTCGCCTTGTCCATCATGAACGGTGCGCGCGTGGCCATCGCGGCGCAGGCGCTGGGCATTGCCGAAGCCGCGGCGCGCGCGGCCACGGCTTACGCCAAGGCACGCGTGCAGTTCGGCCGCGCCATCCGCGACATCCCCGCCGTCTACGAAATGCTGGCGCAGATGCGCATCCGCATCGAGGCCGCGCGTGCGCTGACCTACCACACCGCGGACGTGGTGGAACTGTTGAAGTGGCAGGAGCGCCGCGCCGTGGACGGCCAGTGGACAGCCGGGCCGCACGCGCCCGTTGTTTCCCGCGAGGAGCTGAAGCGCCTTACGCGCCTGGCCGCCGTGCTCACCCCGCTGGCCAAACTGTACGCCACGGAAATGGCCAACGCCGTGGCCTCTGACGCCATCCAGGTGCTGGGCGGCAGCGGCTACATGAAAGACTATGCCGTGGAGCGGCATTTCCGGGACGCGCGCATCACCAACATCTATGAGGGCACTACGCAATTGCAGGTCGTCGGCGCCATTGGCGGCATCCGCACGGGCCTGCTGCGCGCGCACCTGGACACGCTGCTGGCCCAGGCGGCCAAGGGCCCGGCCAACAGTCTTGCCGCCGAGGTGGCTGCGCTGCTGCCTGAAATGGAGAGGGCGCTCGCCGCGGCGGAATCGCATGACAAGGACACCGAGTTCAACGAACTGTATGCGCGCCACCTGGTGAACATCGGTCTGGACCTTCTGCTGGCCGTGCTGCTGGTCTTGCAGGCCGGGACCGGCAACGCTAGGAAGCGCACTCTGGCCGAGGCGTTCCTGGCCGAAGCGCGGCACCGTGTGCGCACGGCGGCGGCACAGGTTGCGGAAGGCTCCCGAGTGCTCATCACGGGACACGGAGCCATTATAGGTTGAGGCGAAGCTGTGAAAATCAGGTATTATGGGGGCGAGGAAACAGGGCAGATGGCAACTGTTCAGTACCACCCTGGCCTTTCCCGCGTTCGCGGGGCAGAGTGTGGGAAGTATGGGAAGAATGGGAAGAATGGGAAGGATGGGAGGACTCATCATCATCTTGTTCCCATCATTCCCATTCTTCCCATCCATTCCGCCTGTGGACGAGAAGGGCCAGGGAGGACCGAACGGTTGCGGCAGATGAAGAAGTGCAACAAAGTGTTTGCCTGGAGAACAGATGTCTAGCATCCAATACGATCCCGCATCGTTGTGCACCATGGCCACCGCGCACGGCCAGGGGCACTTGTTCAACTTTTTTGAGGAGCTGCCGGAGGCCGGGCGCGAGAAGCTGTTGAAGCAGATCGCTTCACTGGAGTTCAGCGTGGTGGACCGGCTCATCGCCCAGTTCATCCACGGCGCCGGCCAACTGCCGTGCGAGGGCGGGAAGATCGAACCCGCCCCGGTGCTCACCATCCCGGCGACGCCCGAGGAGCAGCAGGCGGAGCAGGCGGCGCGCACAGCGGGCACGGCGGCGCTGCGCGAAGGCCGCGTGGGCTGTTTCCTCGTGGCGGGCGGACAAGGCACGCGGCTGGGGATCCAGGGGCCTAAAGGGGCCTTCAAGATCGGGCCGGTGACGGAGCGCACACTCTTCCAGCTTCACGCCGAGAAAATCCTGGCGCTGCGGCGGCGTTACCAGGCCCCCATCCCCTGGCTGATCATGACCTCGGACGCCAACGACGCTGAGACCTGCGCTTTCCTCCTCCAGAACAAGTGCTTCGGTCTGGGCATGGACACCGTGCGCATCTTCAAGCAGGCCAACATGCCGGCCGTGGACCCCGAAGGCCGCATCCTGCTCCAGGCCAAAGACGAGATCGCACTCAGCCCCAACGGCCACGGCGGCGCGATCAAGGCCCTCCACGATGCCGGCCTGCTGCACTGGCTGAAGCGCCAGGGCGTGGACACACTCTCCTACTTCCAGGTGGACAACGTGCTGGTGAAGATCGGCGACCCGGTCTTCATTGGCCACCATGTGCTGGCCCGGTCGCAGATCTCCACGAAGGTCTGCCGCAAGCGCGACTGGCAGGAGAAAGTCGGCCTGCTCTGCCAGCGCGGCGGACGCTTGTGTGTGCTCGAATACTCCGACCTGCCCGACAGCCTGGCCCAGGAGACCGACGCCGCGGGCGCGCTGAAGTATTGGGCGGGCAGCATCGCCATTCACATTCTCGACGTGGGCTTCGTCGGCGAACTCAACCGCGGCGGTTTCCAGCTTCCTTACCACAAGGCTGAGAAAGCGGTGCCCTGCGTCGGCCCTGACGGCAACCCGGCGGCCCTGCAACCGGGGGAGAAAAACGCGATCAAGTTCGAGACCTTCATCTTCGACGCGCTGCCGTACGCCGAGCGCACCGTGGTCCTGGAAACGCCCCGGCAGGAAGACTTCAGCCCTGTGAAGAACCCCGCAGGGGAGGACTCGCCCGCAACCGCGCAGCGCGACCTGATGGAACTGTACGCGCGCTGGCTGGCGTCCGCAGGCACGAAGGTCCCGCGCAAGAAGAAAGACGGAACGCTCAACTGCCGCCTCGAGATCAGCCCTCTCACCAGCCTGGAGGGCGAAGGCCTGGAAGGCAAAGCCCCCAAGCGCATCAAGGTCGGAACGGACGTGGTGCTGTGACTGCAACAGAGTTGATTTCACACAAGGAAGTAATATCCTTGTTTTTATGGCCAGTATAATTACCAGAGCCTGGGTGGACCTGCGGCTTGCCTCGGGCGGCCAAACGGTTGACGACCTGCTGGCTGAGGCCGTTCAAGGCGAGAAGGTCGGCATGCTCGCCGTGCTCATCCAAAGGCCGGAACTCGAAAACCGCCTCGGCCGCCTGGTGGAAATGGCGGTCCAAAATGGGCACGCCAAGACCTTTAAGTTTCTTGCCGGAACAGTCGGTGAGGAGCGCCTGAATCAGGTCCTGGGCAAAGACGGCGACCTGCCGGCCCTGATCGTCAAGAGCGAGAGCACCAGTATGATTGATGCTCTGGCCGAGCTCGGCTTCGACCCCAATACACGCAATGCCCAAGGCGAGACCATTGCTTCGCTGGCACTCAAAGCCGGAAAGATAGAACTCTTCAAGTACGTCGTGGAAGCGATCCGTAAACAGGACCTGGCGGCACAGGCGGGACATAAGAAGCCCCGCAGAAATTCCCTGGACGCTGCCACCCCGGATGTTCCGCCGCTGCTGGAAGTGGCCATCAGGGAGGAGCGCCTTGAAGAGGTAAAGTTCCTGCTGGCGCATGGCGCCAGCCCCAATCCGGTTGCGGAGGACCTTTCCGGTCTGGGCCGCATCGAACGCATGCGGCGCCAGAAGGCCGGGCGCCCGCCGTTCATCGAGCTGGCCATTGAAGCCCAGAACGCGGCCATAGTGGAAGCCCTGGTGGAGACCGGCGCGGAGCTCACCCCGCCCGGCGTGTGCCTGCTGGAAAAGGCCATGTGCGCCACCGACATGTCCATCGTCAAGTTGCTCGCGCGCAAGATGGGCCAGAACGCTGTCAATGCAGCACGGGACTCCATGGGCAATACCATGCTCAACCGTGCCATCCTGGACAACAACGTTCCTATGGTGGAGTTCTTTGCGGCCTGGCCGGGCGCCAACCTTAACGCGCTCAATTTCAAAGGGGTGACGCCGATCTGCGAAGCTGCCAATAACCAGCGCCCGGACATTGTGGAACTGCTGGCCAGGCAAGGCGTGGCGCTCGACGCGCCCATCCAGCCGGAATCCCGCCAGACGCTGCTCCACAACGCGGTGGCCAAGAGAGATTTCAATATGGCCAAGTGGCTGATAGAGCACGGGATAGACATCAACGCGGTGGACGCGCGCGGCAAGACCGCCCTGGATTTGGCCGTCATGTCCGAAGACAGGCAGTACATTGAACTCCTGCTGGACAGCGACAGGACTGACATCAATGCAGGCGCCATCAAGCCGCACGAGCGCGCGGCGCTGAAGGTCCACCGCCAACCGCCCTTGCAGCTTGCCCTGGGCCGCATGCTCGCGGCCACCGGCTACGAACAGATGGCGCACATGGCCGAGGTGGTCCTGCTGTTGATTGACCTTGGGGCCGACGTCAACGCCCAGGATTCCAACGGCGCCACGGCCTTGCACCAGATGGCCCGCGAACTGGAACGCATGAAGGCCCAATGGGGCGCGCGCGGCCAGTTCGCACCGCTTATCCGGCGCGTCCTGAAGGTGCTCTCAAAGGCCGGCGCGAATCCCGACCTCAGCGACGCAAACGGCCAGCGCCCGGCAGACGTCGCCCGCCAAGCGGGGGCGGAACTGAAGCAGTTCCTGGGTGCGCGCACCACCAATCTCTTTCTGCTTGGTCCGCACCAGGATCAGCGTCCCAGCAAGACCCGGACGGGCGAGCACAGGACGCACCATAGCCCGCTTCCGCCGGCGCCCTGAGCAACTCTGTGTCTCTCAGGCGCCGCAGCAGGGCTTTTTGCTTGGGGCATAACTTGCCGCGGCGGCCCTCAGTTCCTCGGCCTTGTCTGTCCGTTCCCAAGTGAACTCAGGCAGTTCGCGGCCAAAATGGCCCAGGCGCGCGGTCTCAAGATAGATGGGGCGGCGCAGGTTGAGGTGGTCAATGATGACGCGCGGGCGGAAGTCGAAGTGTTTGCTGACGAGCGCGGCGAGGTCCGCGTCGCTGATCTTGCCCGTGCCTTTCGTGTCCACCAGGATGCTGACCGGCTTGGCCACGCCGATGGCGTAAGCCACTTGGACGAGGGCTTCGTCGGCCAGCCCCGCCGCCACGATGTTCTTGGCCACGTAGCGCACGAAATATGAGGCGCTGCGGTCCACTTTTGTCGGGTCTTTGCCCGAGAAAGCGCCCCCGCCGTGCGGCGCATAGCCGCCATAGGTGTCCACAATGATCTTGCGGCCGGTCAAGCCGGTGTCGCCGTGGGGCCCGCCGATCTCAAAGCGTCCGGTAGGATTGACGTGGTAGATCGTGTTCTTGTCCAGCAGGTGGGCAGGCACGGCTTTCTTGATGATCTTGGCTATGACGTCGCGCTTCAACTTGTCCTGTTTGTCGTTCATCTCGGGCTTGTGCTGCAGGCTGACGACCACGGTGTGGACGCGCGCGGGCTTGTGGTCATCGTACTCGACCGTGACCTGGCACTTGCCGTCCGGGCGCAGGTACTTCAGTGCGCCGCTCGTCCGGGCTTTGACAGCCTGTTCGGAGATGGCATGGGCAAGCTGGATGGGAAGCGGCATCAGTTCCTTGGTATCGCGGTTGGCGTAGCCGAACATCATGCCCTGGTCGCCGGCCCCCATGTCCTTATCCGCGCCATCCTTCACCCCGCGGGCGATGTCGGCGCTCTGGCGGTCCAGAGAGACGACCACAGCGCAGCCGTCGGCGTCGAAGTGCATGGCCGGTTCGGTGTAGCCGATGCTGCGCACCACCTTGCGCACCACGTCGGGGATGGAAACGTTGGCCTTCGTGGTGATTTCTCCGGCCACCATGGCGATGCCCGTGGTGACCAGGGTCTCGCAGGCTACCCGGGAGGCCGAGTCCTGGGTCAACATGGCATCCAGAATTCCGTCGGAAATCTGGTCTGCGACTTTGTCCGGGTGGCCCGGGAAAACCGATTCGGATGTGAACAACCTCTTGGACATGGTACGCCTCTCCTCTGTTGGTGTGGCCCGCTGCGGCCTTCTCGCCCTGCCAGGCAACTACGCCGTAGGGGTGGACAGCATAGGAGATCAGGCGCGCGGGTCAAGCCCCAGACAGGAAAAAGGCTTGAGGCTTGGCCTTTTGGGGCGCACAGTGTAGAATAGCGCCTATGGAACCCAGCAGCGGCCAGATCACCGCCGAGCGGCTACAGCGCAACCTGGGGCAGGTGCGCGCGCGCATGGCCGAAGCCGCGGCCAAGGCGGCGCGTCCCGCTGCGGCGGTCAAGCTGGTCGCGGTGACCAAGACTGTGGGGCTGGCGGAAATCCGGAGACTCCTGGGCACCTCATTGGCCATCTTCAGACCAACAAGGCCGACAAGGCGGCGGGACTTTTCCAGGCGGTCCATACCGTAGACTCGCTGCGCGTGGCCCAGGCGCTGAACAAGGAACGCCTCAAGCGCTCTCTCCCCCCGCTGCTTTGTCTGCTGGAAGTCAACGTGGCGGGCGAAGCACAGAAGTTCGGGTTGCCGCCGGCGCTGGCCGAGGCCGGCGAACTCTTGAGGCAGTGCGCGGAACTGGCCGGGCTCAAGCTGGCCGGTCTGATGTGCATGGCCCCGTATACGGAGCGGCCCGAGGCCACGTCGCGTCCGGTCTTTCGGAGGCTGCGCGAGTTGCTCGCGGAGGCCAACGCCAAAGGCTGCTACCCCACGCCGCTCACCGAACTTTCCATGGGCATGAGCCAGGATTATGCCATCGCCATCGAGGAAGGCGCTACAATGGTGCGCGTGGGCACGGCGCTGTTCGAATAGCCGGCGGCCGGTTGCCACGGAGCACAAAGCACGAGAGGCGAGGTTACGGCAACAGAATTGCAAATTGAAAATTGAAAAATTCCGCGCTTGCGGGTAGGGTAGTGCTGCTGTCGCGCCAGGCTCAGGAGGCCTGGCGGGTTTGTTTTTGAGGGAGAGGCAAAACGAAGATGGGCCATTCTTTAAGCGCTGACAAACGGGAACGCCAGAACCTGAAGCGCCACCACCGTAACCGCGGCAATATGATCCTGCTGCGCAAGGAGCTGAAAGGCGTTACGGCGGCCATCGGCAAGGGCGGCACCGACGCCCCAGCCGCGCTGTCCAAAGGCTTCCAGGCACTGGACCGCGCCGCGCGCAAGAACACCATTCCCAAGAAGCGCGCCGACCGCAAGAAAGCCCGCCTGGCGCTGGCTCTGGTCCGGGCCGCCAAAGCCGCCGGGGCGCCGCCGGCCGCCCAGCCCGCGCCCGTTGCTGAAACAGCACCGGCCGCTGGCGCCGCACC
>JBEKKG010000302.1:0-8137 GCA_050010835.1 Planctomycetota bacterium | reverse complement strand
GAAATCTCCGCCGTAAAGCTGGTCCGTGATCGCGCGGTCCTCAGCCCGGTTCTGCTCAATGCGCGTGTCGAGCAAGAACAGCGGCACGCGGCCGACCTGCACACGCCAGATTTGCGCGGACACTTTCCGCCCGGGCAGGTCCACGGAGGTCAGCACCGGCCTGCCATCGGGCTTGCGCTCCAAGGTGCAAGGCAGATTGTAGGGGTCCAGCCCCTGGAGGTATTCCTGTTGCCAGCCTTCCGGATTGAGGTACTGCCTGAAATAGCCGTTGTAGTAGAAGAGACCCACGCCCACCAGAGGGAGACCTATGCCGGAGGCGGCCTTGAGGTGGTCGCCTGCCAGCATGCCCAGGCCGCCGGAGTAGATCTGGAGGGATTCCTGCAACCCGAACTCGGCGCAGAAGTACGCAATCCTGGCGCCGCGCTGCGTGCCGCTGGCCTGGTCGTACCAGGTCTTCGCGCTCAGGTACGCGTCGAGGCTCTGCTTGACGCGGTCCAGGTGCGCGAGGAAGCCGTCGTCCTCGCTGAGGGCCTTCAGGCGCTCCTGCCGCAGGCGTCCGAACATGGCCACGGGGTTGTGCTTGGAGGCTTCCCAGGCATCCCGGTCTATGCTGGTCAAGAGTTCGCGCGCATCCAGCGTCCAGGTCCACCACAGATTGTTGGCGATGTCGCGCAGGGCCGCCAGCCGCGGCGGCAGAAAAGGAACCACAGTGAACGTCCGTACAGTGCGCATTAAGCTTTCTCCAGCCAGCCCGCATTTCTAAACACAGAGGGCGCAGAGGAACACAGAGGAGATTGAATGAAAGGAATTGTTGTTGTTTCCAATGCTTTTTCCTCTGTGTCCTCTGTGTTCTCTGCGTTGAAAAATAGGCGCTACACCGCGGGCAGAAAGACCGTGAAGACCGAGCCTTTACCCAGTTCTCTCTTGACCTCCACCTTCCCACTGTGCTGCTCCACAATCTTCTGCGAGATCGAGAGGCCCAGTCCGGTTCCTTCCTCCTTCAGGGTAAAGAAGGGGTCGAATATCTTGGGCATTATCGCAGGGTCAATGCCACAGCCGCTGTCCTCAACCGCCACGACCACTTGGCGGCGCGGGCGCAGGCCGCTGTCCAGCGTCCCGTCCGGCGCGGCACTCTCCTCGCACGGCGCGGCGGTCAGGACCACCTGCCCGCCGGGCTTGCACGCCTCAATGCCGTTCTGAATGATGTTGTGGAAGACCTGGCGCAGCTTGTCCGCGCTGCCCAGCACATTGGGCAGCACGCTGGCACGCGGCTGGAACCTGACGGCGATGCCGTAATGCTGCGCCGTGTCCTGCATTTCACGGACAAGTTCCTCGAGCACCCTGTCCAGGTCAAGCGGCGTGAGCGTCAGATCGCGCTGCCGGGAGAAATCGAGCAGGTCCTGGACGATGCCATTCATGCGGTCCACTTCTTCCAGGATGATCTGCGTGTATTCCTGGGCGGGGGAGTCCTTGGCGGCCTTCTCCTGGAGCAACTGGGCGAAGCCCCGGATGGAGTTCAGCGGATTGCGGATCTCGTGCGCCACGCCCGCGGCCATCTGCCCCAGGGAAGCCAGGTGTTCGGAGCGCCGCACCTGCTCCTCCAGTTTGCGTGTTTGCGTCAGGTTGCGGAAGTTGGTCACGGCGCCGATGATCCTGCCGGCATGGTCGCTCAGGACGGCCGTGCTGAGCCCCAGCGGGACGACTTCGCCATTGGCCCGCACCAGCACTTCGTTGCGGTCGCCCGCCACGCCTGTGGACAGAGTGCATTGCACGACGCGGTTCAGTTCGGCCAGTTCGGGGAAACTGTCCAGCGGCTGTGCCAGCAATTGCGCCTCGCTGAAGCCCAAAGTCTCCTCCGTGGCGCGGTTGACGCGCAGGATCCGGCCGCTGTTGTCCACGACGATGATCCCGGAATTGAGCGCCCCCATGACGGAGTTGTTGAGTTCGGCGGCGTCGAGCAGTTCGTTGTACAGGCGCGTATTCTCCAGACAGACAGCCAGTTGCATGGACATGGCCGTGAGGAGCCTGAGGTCCTGTTCCGAGAAGGGCTTGGGATCGCCCACCTTATCGAAGTAGAGCAGGCCGATGACTTTGTCTTTGACCTTCAGCGGCGTGCCCAGGATGGAGAAGACATTGATGTTGCGCAAGGAATCGGTGGCCGCCAGCCGTTGGTCGGTGGAGACGTTCTCGGAGAGGAAGCTCTCCTTTTTCTGCAGGAGCAATTGCGCCATTGTCTGGGAGATGCGGATCTCCTTGTCCTGCGCCACGCCGGGCCTGACGCGCGTGACCTTCAGGCCGGGGTCGCCGTCGGGCGTGAGCAGCAGAATCAAGCCGCGCTCGGCGGGAATGGCCTTGAAGAAATGGTTCATGGCGCGCTCCAGCAGCGCGGGCATGTGCAGCACCAAACCGATGTCCACCATGAAATCGTACAGCAACTCCAGTTGCCGCTGGGCATCCGGGATCAGCGCGCCTTCCTTCAGTCCCAGGAAGCGCGTGTCGGTCAAGCTCAGCCGGCAGCGCGTGCTGACGGAACTTTGTTCCTTGGCGAAGACCACGGACGGGGTGTGGCGCTCCAGCTTGTGTTTCAACTGCAAGAGCATGACCGTGTCGCCCACGCTGATGCGGTCCCCGTCTTCCAGAGGGCATTCCGTGACCCGCGCATCATTGAGGAAAGTGCCGTTGGTGCTGTTCAGGTCCCGCAGGATCAGCCGCTCGTCCTGCTGGACGATCTCCGAATGGACGCGGCTGGCCGCCTCGTCATCCAGAGTAATCTCGCAGCTTCTGTCCCGGCCGATACGCACACAAGCTTTCCGCAAGGGAATACGGTGCCCGCGGTAGCGTCCCGAGATCAGTACTAGCTCGCCATTCACCACAGCTCCGTTCACATCTCCAGGCGCCACTCACTCAAAAAGCACTGCGTAAGCATACTGCGCGCGGTTGAAATCCAGGCTTTCTTGGGAGAAAACCCAAAAATCACGCCGCGCTCCGTATACCACTTCGGCACTGCTGCCGCAAGCAAATGGACGCAGCATTGGACGCCTTGGGCCGTCAGGCTTATGCTGGGAAGCGGTTGAGGGCGCAGCCACCATGAAGAAAATCCGCAATCCGCAATCTGCAATCCGCACTGCGCTGGCCTGCTTTCTCTGCCTGGCGAATGTCCTGGCCGGCGCGGAGGAATCGGCCAAGCCTGCGCCCGCCCCACAAGCACAAGGTGCAGCAGAGGCGCCCGGTGAATGGCAGAAGCTGGAGACGCACCTGGTGCCACTGCCCCAACCGCGCCAGGTCCTGTCGCCCGGACTGTTCGATAAGGACCTGCAAAGATACATCGTCTTCCCCAAGGATGGCGGGCCGGTTGATACCGGCCTGCCGCACGGCGGCAGGGACAAGGATGGCAAGGAGTACCCCGCCATTCTGGCGCGGCTCCAACAGAACGTCGTCTGGATTGACTTCAACGGCGACGGGAAAATCAGCCCCGGTGAAACCCGGACCCTCTCGCGCGACGGCACGCTGGCTCCGTTCTTCTGCGAACTGCACTATGACGACGGCACTGCCGGACAATACTCCTTCGGGCTCAAGACCGTGGTGGAGAACGAGAAGTATGCCTTGGTCCGTTGCGCGGCCCGCACCGTGGAGTTCCAGGGGCATAAGCTCGTGTTCCTCGACGACAACGGCAACGGGAAGTACGACGACGTGGGCCAGGACGTGGTCATCGTTGGCGACGGGCCGCCGTGCTTTCTTGGCAAGTACTTGAAGCTCGGTGACAAGTTTTACGAAATCCTCGTGCACCCTGCCGGTGCGACGGTCGAGATCCGCACCGCGGGGAAGCTGGACAAGGGCACGGTGGATCTGTTTGCCAAATACAAACCCCCGCAAAAGGCGGAAAACTTGAGGATCCACATGGTTATAATCGCCGGCCCGGAAGGCTCCTTCTCTTTCGATGAGCAGCACAAGACGAGCGTGGTTCCGGCCGGGACCTACGATCTGGTGTTCGGGTTGTTCGAGCGCGCCAAGGAAGTCGTCTACATGCGCAAGGGCCAGAAGACGAGCTTCTCCGTTGCTGTCGGCCAGACCGCCACGCCACTCTGGGGCGCACCGGTCAAGGCGCAGTTCACGGTCGCGATCGAGGAGAAAGGCATCGTGGCCTCCCCGCCAACCTTTGTCGGCGCGGCCACTGAGGAGTACGTCCCGGATAACCTGCACCTGACCCCGGTTCGCGCGTCCATGGCGCAGGTCTTCACCGACCCGATGAAGGTTGAACACAAGATCCCCACGGGCGGGAGAGCGTTCGAGGTGCAGCCGAACGGCGAGCTGGGCCCGGTTGCTTTCAAGCCCACCCGCCTGGCGCCGGATGAGTACGAGTTGGACGTGGAATACAGCTCCGGCATCCTCGGCGCCATCACGGGCCGCGAGCGGATACAGTACGTGCCGGCCAAGAAGAAACCCGTGGACAAGAAGAACTGACATGACCTCACGCGAACGGCTGCTCACGGTGCTGCGCGGCGGGATTCCGGATTGTGTGCCCGTCATGCCCGACTTCTCGAACATGATCCCCGCGCGCCTGACCGGCAAGCCTTTCTGGGACCTGTATCTCTACCGCGACCCGCCTCTCTGGGAAGCCTACATCGCCTGCGCCAAGCACTTTGATGTGGATTCGCTGATGGACGGTTATTTTCCGCTGGTGTTTCCGGATGAACAGCCGCCCGGCCCGCAGTGGGAACCGTTCATCGTGTACCGCAGTGCTGAGCGCATCGTCACCCAGCGCTCATACCTGGACGGCGGCAAGCGCGTCTGGGAGCCTACGGTCGTCGTTTACTACGTCGCCGACCCGCCGACGCCCGGAGTCAAACCGGAGAAGATCGGCCTGCCGCCCCAGCCGCAAAGCTGGGAGCCGGTCGTAGGCGCCAAACCCGTGGACACCAGCCCCGCGGTCCTCAAGCGCGTCAAGGCGCTCATGGGCGCCCAGGGCCTCGTGGGCATCTGGCTGGCGCATACCTGCGTCCTGGGCAACGACGAGGCGGTTTTCGATTATTATGACAATCCCGGCAAGTATGAGCGCCTGGCCGAGGAGCGCGTGGCCCGCGTCGAGAAACGCTTTGCCAACATCCTGAAGATGGAGGTCCAGCCCGACTTCCTGGCCGTAGGCGGTTCGGGCACTCTCATCTTCCAGACCGTCGAGATTTTCCGCCGCATCGCGTTCCCGGCGGTCAAGCGCGCGATAGAACTGGCCACCGCGTCCGGCTTCCCCACGCACATCCACTCCTGTGGACCCGAGAAGGAACTGGTCAAGATCATGGCCACGGAGACCAACTTGACCGTGATAGACCCGCTCGAACAGCCGCCGATGGGCGATTGCGACCTGGCGGAACTCAAGCGCCTCTACGGCCACAAGATCGTGCTCAAAGGCAACCTCCACACGACCAGCACGATGTTGTTCGGCTCAGCCCAGGACGTTGTGCGCGCGAGCCGGCAGGCGATTGACGCCGCGGCGGAAGGCGGGCGCTTTATCCTTGCCACAGGCGACCAGTGCGGCCGGGACACGCCGGACGAGAACCTGCGGGCCATGGTGGAGACGGCGAGGACGTATGGGAGGTATCGCTGAAGAATGATTTGGTCTTGATTTCTGAAGTTAAGGCCTTAAACAAACTGAAGCGAGGCGGCCATGATCGCGGCCTCAAGCGGCCCTTCGGGGTATTGGCTTCTGCGATCCTGGCAGAAAAGCCCAAGTCTCTGGAAGGTTAACATGCGGCGAGCGTTTTGCGATTACCTTAAGGCAACTCCAGAAGAGTTGGCCCAAATATGGAAAGATGCGGCATTCTCCTTTGACGCGTCTGTGTTGCTCAACGTTTTTGGGTATTCAACGAATACGCAACAACAACTGCTCCAAGTCCTGGAGGGCCTCAAAGAGCGGGTTTGGCTGCCTCATCAGTTCGGACTAGAGTATTTCAGAAACAGAGCCAAGGTTATTATAAAGCAGGTGGCAAACTACCTGCATGTTGAGAACGAGTTGAAGAAGTTGCACAAGGAGAAGATCATACCCCTGAGAGATCATCCGTTCTTTTCCCGCAAGGCGCAGAGTGCCTTTGACCGGATTCTGCGCGAACTAGAAGGCAACAGAAAGGCCATGGAGGCCCTGATAAGCACCGACCCCCACACTGACAGGATTCTCAGCGTCTTTGATGGCAGGGTCGGGGCGGCGCCTTCGCAGCAGGAGCTTAAACAATGGCATGATGAGGCAAGGGCAAGATATCAACAGAAAGTACCGCCGGGTTACGAAGACCTGAAAGAAAAAGGGGACCCGGGTGCCTTCGGAGACTTCATCGGATGGGTGCAGCTCATTGAAATATGCAAGCAGCATAAGAAACCGGTTATCCTTGTTACGGATGATAGCACGGAAGACTGGTGGCAGATTGAGAAAGAGCGCCGCGTAGGGCCGCGTCCCGAACTGGTTGTCGAGTTTCGTGGAAAGGCTGGGCAAAGACTTCACATGTATAACTCCGAGTCGTTCCTGCGAGATGCTGAGAGGTTCCTTGAGACTCCTATTGACAAAGGTACGCTTGCTGAAGTCAAGGAACGTTTGTCGGCTGCCATTGAAGATCAACGTTCTGCAAAACCAAGTGATGTCGAAACGCTCCTCAAATACTACGACGCTCTTTCGCCCCCTGATTCTTCCAAACCAGAAAGAGTTTCTGAACCTGAAAATAGGCCCAAGCAGATACCTGTCAAGCCCGAACAAGATGCCCCTTAGGCGCAAAGTGAAGAGGAATAGCCATGGCTGTTTACGTCGTCTCTCAAAACCCTTCGGGCCTTCTTCAAGCAATCAAGGAGGCCGTGCAGGAGAGAGCCATTGATACCTGGTCCGTTGACTCGGATGGTGACTTCACCCACTCTGCGGAACAGTGGAAAAATAAAGCCTGGTTCCGGCCAGCGATTACCGAAGATCGGCTGATTCTTAATATCCTAGCACCCAAAGAAACACATCTATCGCGGGCGGTCTATGGCGTATACCACGGGCGGTTCGTTGAAATGCTCCTCAATCATTTTGATAATCGCTTTAGCCAGGCACGGGCCACCGCCCTTCCGACCAAAGGGGACAGGGTGGACACGAGAAGATAGGGGCACTGGGCCTGAGACTGTTGCATAGGTATGCGCGGAGGGGCTTTGCATGGCACTCAAGACCATCGGCATCATCCTTAACGGCGTCACCGGACGCATGGGCACCAACCAGCATCTGGTGCGTTCGATCCTGGCCATCATGCAGCAAGGGGGCATAAAGGTCAGCGATGACCTGGTGCTCATGCCTGCGCCGTTGCTGGCCGGGCGTAACGCAGGCAAGCTCAAGGCGCTGGCTGAACGCTACCCTGGCCCCAAAGGTCCGCTGCCTTTCACAACCAACCTGGACACCGCGCTGGGGGACAAGCAGTACGAAATCTTCTTCGATGCCTCTGGCACGCTCCAGCGCGCAGGATTCGTCGAGCAGGCCGTGCGCGCCGGGAAAGCGATCTACTGCGAAAAGCCCACGGCGGTCACCGCGGCTGAGGCGCTGCGTCTCGCCAAGCTCTGCGAGGACGCCGGCCTGAAGAACGGCGTCGTCCAGGACAAGCTGTGGCTCCCCGGCTTCCGCAAGATGAAGATGCTGCGCGACCAGGGCTTCTTCGGCAGGCTGCTGGCCGTGCGCGGCGAGTTCGGTTACTGGGTTTTTGACGGCCTGGTTCCGGACCAGGCGCCGCAACGGCCCTCGTGGAACTACCGCCAGGAAGACGGCGGCGGCATCATTGTGGATATGCTCTGCCACTGGCGTTACCTGGTGGACAATCTCTTCGGGCCGATCAAGGCGGTGAGTTGCACTGCCGCGACGCTGCTTCCCGAACGCGTGGACGAACAAGGCCGGAAGTACCGCTGCACGGCGGAGGACGCGGCCTACGCCACGTTTGAACTCGAAAGCGGCGTCTTCTGCCACTTCAACTCCTGCTGGAACGTCCGCGTGCGGCGCGACGATTTGTTGACGGTGCAAGCGGACGGCATCAACGGCACGGCTGTGGCCGGCCTGCGCAAGTGCTGGATCCAACCCCATTCCGCCACACCGCGCTGCATCTGGAACCCAGACATTGATTCGCCGCTCAACCACTTCAGCCACTGG
>JBEKKG010000301.1:0-8141 GCA_050010835.1 Planctomycetota bacterium | reverse complement strand
CGCCGGGCTGATGAAGGAATGTTCTTTGTAAGCCATGTCTTCATTGATGAGCACGCAGTCGGGCACGAAGCGCTGGAAGGTGCGCTCCAGCACCTTGCAGACAAACTCCTGCCAGAACTCCACCATCTCCGCGATCCAGGCAGGTTCGTCGGCGAGCAGAAAGCAGAGTTCCTCAGCGCCAAGCCATTCGCGGAGCTGCCAGAACGGCCCGCTCCAGTCCAGGCCGGTGGCGGCGCTGCGGTCCTGGTGCTCGGCGAGCCACTGCGGCAAGTTTGCGCTGAAGCGCGCGGGGTCGTCCGGATTGTAGCGGCGCTGCATGTCTGCCCAGTCGGCGCGCGTCTCCACCGGGCACTTGATCCAGTTGCGCGTCACGAAGTCAATGGCGTTGCGCAGGTAGGAGACATCGAACTGCAGGCCGATTTCGCAAATGTTGCCCTTCCAGTCCTGCACGACCTGCGAGTTGGCGCGCCGTTCGAGCACTTTCTCCTCGAAATGCGGGATCATGCGGAAGTCCACGCCCAGCCCGTCGCGGCGGTCGAGGGCCTCAAGCGGCAGGCCGAGCTGCCGCGCGGCGTAGAGCACCGGGTTCTCGCCGGCCGGCAGGCCCTGCTGCCTCCAGGTTTCGAGCGTGGATTTGCGCCCGCCGCCTATGGAGATGGGGACGCGGTCGGGCGTCTGGAAGAGTAGCGTGGCCAAGTGTCGTTCGCGCGAGTTCATGTCCGCCCCGGGGTCTTTGGAGGCGCCAATGTAGCAAGCCGCGCGGCAGTTGCCAGTTACGAAGGGGGTCTTATTCACCACAGAGACACAGAGGCACAGAGAAGGACTTGGGGTTGAATAGAAACCGCGGATTGACGCAGATGGACGCAGATGAGCACAGTAAAGAAAACTGTTTTGTCATCTGCGCTGATCTGCGCTAATCTGCGGTTCCCGAACCCTTTGTGGTTGTTCTCTGTGCCTCAGTGTCTCTGTGGTGAGTAGTTTGGACCGAAAGGAAAGCCCCGATGACCCATCACGAACGCATCGCCCGGATTTTCGCCGGCAAGCCCACGGACCGGCCCGGCTTCTGGCTGGGGCAGCCGCACGCCGACTCCACGCCGGCCATCCTGCGGCACTTCGGCGTGCAGGACATGGAGCAGGTGCGGCAGCTCGTGGACGACGACTGCCGCTGGATCTGCGCCGCGGACTGGGCCTACAAGCATCCGCAGGGGCGGCCCGCCTTCGACATTCTGTACGGCCTGGGGCCGGGGAAGAAACTCAGCCACGGGCAGCCGGGCTGCTTCGCCGGGTGTGAGGACACGGGCGCCGTCGAAAAGTATCCCTGGCCGGATGCGCAGTACGTGGACATGAACACGGTGCGCGAGTCGGCCAAGGGGAAAGAGGCCTATTGGCGTTTCGGCGGCGCGTGGTGCAGTTTCTTTCACACCGTCGCGGATTTCTTCGGCATGGAGAACTACTTCCTCAAGATGTACACGCACCCGGCGGTGGTGCATGCGGTGACGCGGCACGTCGTGGACTTCTGCCTGGCGGTGAACGAGCGCATGTTCAATGAGGGCCCGGAGCTTTTCGATATTTTCTTCTTCGGCAACGACTTCGGCACGCAGCGGGACACGCTGATCAGCCCGGAGATGTTCAAGGAATTCGTGCTGCCGTACTTCCGCCAACTGATTGCCCAGGCCAAGGCGCATGGCAAGCTGGTGCAGTTGCATTCGTGCGGCGCCATAGCGCGCGTCATTCCGCTGCTGGTGGATGCCGGCATTGACGCCTTGCACCCGCTCCAGGCCCGCGCCGCCGGGATGCAGGCCGAAGTGCTGGCGCGCGAGTACAAGGGGAAGATCGTCTTCGTCGGAGGCGTGGACACCCAGGACCTGCTCTGGCATGGCACGCCGCGGCAGATTCACGACGAGGTCGCGCGGCTGCGGGACATCTTCGGCCCGCGCTGGATCATCTCACCCAGCCATGAGTGCATCCTGCCGGAAGTCCCGATGGAGAACATTGTGGCGCTGTGCGAGGCCGCGACGGGGAAGGATCTTGGATTTTAGATTTTGGATTTTAGTAACCGTTCAGTCTAACACGCGGCCGCAATGGTGCCGTTTCATCATTCCCATTCCTCCCATAGTGCATAACTCGACGCTCCCCGTGTCCCTTGTTTACGCGCACGGCTCGGAGGCTGAACAGTTACAAGAGCTTCACTTCTCAGGCGGCAAACCGCTCTTATCTTCGGCTCTGGCCGGTGTGAGGAGCGTCCGTACCATCGCGCCCACAAGAAAGGCTACGGCCACAACCCTGAGTATCACGAGCAGCACGGCGGCGCTCAGCGCCGTCACCAGAAAGACCGCGAGAAGTTGCTGGCGGAACTGCACCAACCACGACCAGTAGCCAACCAGGAAGGCTACGGCGAGTATGGTAACAGCGAGCAGCACGTAGATCGGCCACCTGCTGCCACGCCCGATTGCCACTTTGGACGGCGCATTGCTGATTACCATGAGGCCCCTCGTTAATCTCTGGGCTCCCCGAACGGGCGGAGCATCTCCCCTGCTCCTATAGTATAACCCGCTTGCACAAAGAAGTCAACCCAAGCGGGATAGGACAGCCTTTCCAGGCTGTCCGGACAGGCTGGAAAGCCTGCCCTACTCAGCGGGCTTCCACCAGCGCCTTGACGTCCCGCCGCGGATTTTCCCAAGCGCGTTTGACTGCCGCTTCCACCGCCTCGCGGACCGCGCGGTAGTCAGGATCGCTTTGGTCCTTGTAAGTAATCTCCTTGCAGCGGCCAGACCCGCCCGCCTCCTTGGCCAGCGGCGCGGCCAGGAACAGGCTCTGCTCCGGCCGGCGCAGGTCTATCCAGGCGGGGCGTGTGACTTCATCCGCCTTGTGGCAAGTGGCGCAACGTTTGGCGTGGGTTTCCTTGAGCGCATGGAGCAGCGCGGTGTCGCCCACCAGATCGTAGGGCTGCTTCTCGGGCCGCTTGTCCACGAACCTGTCATGGTAGGGCGCGTTGGCGTCCACCCAGGTGACGACCCGCAGGAACTCGTCCAAGGTGACCTCCGGCGGTTGCCTGTTCAGCCGCTTGGTAAACTGGGCAACCAGCTTGCTCTTGTGCGAGCCGAAAGCCAGGGGCAGCGTGATCTTGGCGTCGTCGTCCGGGTTGGAATAGGCCACCAGGCCGCGGCTGATGATGGTGTCGAAGGCCGCGTTGTGGTCGCGGGTCAGGCCGCCGGAGAAATCCAGGCCGCCCGCGGGTTTCAGCCCGGTATGGCATTGCATGCAGTGCTTGTCGAGGATCGGCTGCACATCCCGCAGGAAACTGACGGGCAGGTTGCCCCACGGCGCGGGCGCGGGAACGGACGGGGGCCGGCTGAGCGCCAGCGTTCCGGCGCCGAATGCCGGTGCGCTGTTGCGGCTCTCATGGCAGCCTACGCAGCCGCGGACCTCGCCGGGCTGAAAACTGATGAAGGAGCGCATGCGCCGCAGTTCCATCCGGTTCTCATCCAGGAGTTGAAAGTAGACCGGCGTATCCGCGGGCACGACAAAATGCGCGCTGCCATCCGCCTCGATGGGCACAGTGCCGAGCACGCGCACGGGCGTCCAACTGTTGGGTTTGCCTTTTTCCTCGTAGCGCTGCCCGCCATGCTGGTTGTCGTACGGCCAGGCGATGCCCTGGCCAATGCGGAGGTAGCGGATCGTCTCCCGCTTCACGCCTTCCACGCCTCGGCTCACGTCCGTGAGGGCGCACGTGGCCAACTGCTTCTCCTGGTCGGCAGTCCCGGCGATGACCGGCGGCTTTGGCCGCGGCCGCAACGGCATGGGCATGAAGCAGGAGATGGCCGGATCGCGGTACAGCAGCTCCTTGTTGCCAAAAACGTCAATCAGGTAGAGGCCATAGCCCACGGGATCGGACTGGGCGCCGTAGTTGTAGGAAACCAGGAAGTATTTCTCCGAGAGCGGCCAAGGCGTCATGTAGAACCCGCCCGCGTCAGGCACGCCGCCTTCCGGCACCGGCACGCCGGACATGCCGCCTTCGGGCGGCCGCACGCCGGGCGTCACGATGCCGATGCCCGCCGGGTTGTTGATGCCCGCGGTGGGGTCAATCAGCACCACCGGCCCGGCGGCCAGCGTGTGGTGGCCGGTCGCGATGGCCAGGAGCTTGCGGCTGCCCGGGATCGAGCGCGCGTCTTCTATCGCCCAGGGATCGTTGAAGTGCTGCTTGAAAATGGCATCCGCCCCCGTGCCGTCGGGACGGACGGTCCACACGGACTGGATGTTCGCCCAGCCGCGCTCCTGGTATTCCCAGCGGGTGTAGCCGATGGTGCCGTCGTCCAATGTGTGAGGCAGGTAGTCGCCGTCTTTGGTTACGCTCAACCGGCGCACGTTGCCCCCGTCCGGCTGCATGATGTACAGGTTGCAGCTCGTCTCGTCCTTGTCGAACTCATTGCACTGGAGCGAGTATCCGCAACGCTCCGAAACGAAAGCCACCTCGCCGCTGGGCAAGTAAGTCGGGTCCAGGTCGCTCCATTCGCCGCTGCTCAATTGCCGTACCGCGGGCGTCCCGCCCGCCAATGCCGGCGAGACGCCGGCGCTCCCAACCGTTGCCGGCGAGACGCTGGCGATACGTACTTCAAAGATGTGGGTCGGCTCTTCGGTGCGCCGCAGTTGATAACTCGTCCTGCGGTCCAGCCAGCCTGGCGGCGGCTGGCTGTTCTTGGCCTTGGCATAGCCGAAGACGACGCGGTCCGCGTCCCACCACAGGTCCATGCCGTGTACGTGGCCCGGCCCCAGCGCGCCGTTCAGCAGCGGCTCCACTTCGGCATCCGGGGCCAGCCGCGCGAGAATGCAAATGTCGCCGCCCGGGCGCGAAACCCAGGGCATGTGGTTCAGACAGACATCCGGATAGGTCTCCTGGGTGAAGCGCTTGACGAAGATGAGCTTGGCGAAGTTGAGGAGCGGGTTTGAAAACGCAAGCTGCCGGACGCGCGCGCGGGCTTCCAGATAGAGCGCCCGCTGTAGCGCAGGCGTCCCGCCTGCACCGGGCAGCGCCAGCAGGCGCCCGGCCAGCTCGTCGAGCGCGCTTTGCCGGTCCCGCGTGTCCACGCCCAGGCGTTGCAGATCAGCCGCCAGCCGCCGGCCGCGCTCCAGCACTCCCGCCGTGGGATAGGACTCGCCTGCTGCCGGGGCCGGGGCCTTGACGGTGGACCACTGGCTCGTGCTGCTTTGGTCCGCCGGCTTGTGCAGCGCAAGGTTTTGTAGGGCAGGCATCTTGCCTGCCTCGTTTTGTGGTGCAGGCATCTTGCCTGCCCCCGTGGCGTCGTCCGGGCCGTAAACCTCGACCTCGTCCAGGTGGAAGAAAATGGGCGCTGCGCTGCGGATCTGGAGACGGACGAACCTGGCCCGGACTTCACCCGCGCCGAACGCAACTTCCAGCGGCTTGGCGCCGCTCACGCCGCCAAAGTGTTTGCCCTTGTTGTCGTAGCGCTCGGTCCAGGCCTTGCCGTCGTCGGAAGTCAGAAGGAGGAGATTGTCCGCATTGTGCAGGCCGGGCGCATAGTCAAGCCGATTGTAGACGACAACCTTGCCGAGCGGCAGCGGCCCGCCCAAGTCCACCTGCCACCACGGATTGGGTTCCTGCGCCGTGTGGAAACCGTACTTCCCGTTCTTGATGCCGTCGCACGCGCCCGCGGCGTCCTCGCGCGTGGTGGCCGGGCGCGATTGGCCTGGCGCCGGCCGCGCTTCGGCCTGGCGGAGCCAGTCTTGTTCGAGCTGCGCGGGCCAGGCCGGCGGCTCTTGAGCAGCAGTCAAACACGGCCCGGGCACGGCGGTGGCAACAAAAGCCAGCGCAACGGCCAAGGGCTTCAGGAAACAGAGATGCGTTTTCATGGCAACTCCATGCCTCCTAGAATCCAAAACTCGCAGGATGCCAGTGTCTGGCCAGTTCGCGCCGGGCTGCCGCAGCGCGCACTTTCAACCACTGGGGAATCTTCCCGGCGGAGCCATCCAGCAACTGCGGACGCAACGCCAGCGCCACCAGCAGTCGCACGCCGCCGGCGAAATCGTCCACGCGCACTGTTTCCGGCCCAATGTCAGGGCTGCCGCGCGTGAGCGCCTGGTTGTGGTAGTTGCCCAGCGGCAACGCCAGCCCCGAGGCGCGGTAGCCCCAGGCGCAGAGCGGCGTGGCCTCGCACGCGCCGCCGTCCATCAGCTTGCGCTGGTACTTGAAACCGCCGGGCTTGCGGCACAGTTCTTCCGCGGCCTGGCGCAGCGCCTCGCTCAACTGCGGATCGAAGATGGTCTCCCTGTCGCCCACGCGCACGACGGGGCCCGCGCCCTGGGAAGCGAGGCCGGCGGCCTTGGAGCACTCCAGAACAAGCACCCGGGCGTGCTTGGGGACGGTCTCGAGCCGGATGGCTTCCAGCGCACCCAGAAAGCCGGCCTCCTCCGCACGCGTGAGCAGCGCCCACACTGCCACGCCCTGGGGCTTGCGTCTGGCCATCTCGTCCATGACGCAGAGCGCCAGGGCCACACCCAGTTCGTCGTCGCACCCGCGGGCGACGATGACGCCGTGGCGGAGTGCAAAGGCAGGGAAGTCCCACATCGCGAAGCCGCCGCTATGCGCCACGCCACTGGTGATGCGTGCCACAGCGCGGGAGAGGCGCTTGCGGACCTCGGTCACTTCAGCCAGTTCTCCGCTGCCGGTGGGCTGCGCGCTGTCGGACGTGAAGAAACGCACGCGGCAGCCGCGGTGCGCATGGCCGGCGGCAATCCAGCCCTTGAAGGCCAGCACCGCCTGGTCCTGGGTGGCTTTCGTGATCCAGAAGCCCGGGTGATCCAGATGCGCCAGCAAGACCAGCAGCGTGGGCGTGCCGCGCTTCCCCTCTCGGGGCAATCCAGAGGATTGCCCCACACGCGCCGGGTACTTAAGCAGCAGGTTGCCGGCCGCGTCTTCCTCCAGCGCCAGCGCCGGCCGCGCCTGAGCAAAGGCACGCACGAAGGCCTTGGGCAGTTCCTCATAACATGGGGCCGCCGGTTGTTCCAGCAGCCCGCGCGCGAGCCCCAGCCAGCGCCGGCATGTCTGATGGGAGTTATGGGAGGTAGGAGAGTCATGCCCTGGCACAACACGCGCGCGGGCATATCTCTTGTCACTTGTCATTTGTCACCTGTCACTTGTCACTTGTCACCTGTCACGCTGCACGCTCCACGGCTCTTGGTTGCGGTTCAGCCGCGCTGCACTATCTCCCTCATTCCTGGTGGCTACCCCCGCTGGATGACCACTGCTTTGTGCTTGCGTTTGGCGCTGAGGCCGCCAGGGAGTTCGAGTTGTTTGGCGCCCGCCGCGGGGTTGAACAGATGCCGCAGGGCCTGCACGTGGCGGCTGCTGAAACCCGCGCCGCCCAGGCTCCAGATGGAGCGCAGCACTTCGAGGGCGTCGCTGAGCTCGCTGTTGTCCGGCGGGGAACCCAGCCGCGGCACAGGCAGCGCGACGTGGTCTTCCTTGCCCGCCTGCGCGAAGGCGGCCAGCCATTCGCGGCGCCAGGCGCGCTTCTCGGCATGAACCTCGGCTTCCTCGGCCAGCCGCCACAGCGCCGCGCGCACGCCGGGATGCACTTTCTGTTCGAGGAGCGGCAGGACCAGCCGGCGCACGGCGTTGCGGGGAATGTGGACGTCAAAATTCGTCTCGTCCGTGCAGTACTTCTGCCGCTTGGCGCGCAAGTACGCCAGGACTTCCCGGCGCGTGCAAGAGAGCAACGGGCGGACCACGGGCGGGAAGCTCCCCAGAGGCCCCCGCGGGCCGGCGGCCGCAACGGCCGCGCGTGGCGCCGAGGCAAGCGGCTGGGGCACGGCAACGGCTGAGCGCGGCACAGTGCCGCGCCACACGATCCAGTCCATGACTGCCGGCTCGTTGTCCAGGTCCAGCGGGCCGGTCCAGCCAATGCCTTGCAGGCCGGCCAGACCCGTGCCGCGGCAGAGGCGGTAGAGGATGGTCTCGACGCGGTCGTCGGCGTGGTGGGCGACAGCCACGCAAGCGGCGCCCGTGTGCGCGGCGGCGGCGGCGAGGAAAGCGTGGCGCGCAATGCGGGCGGCTTCCTCCTTGGAGCGCTTGAGCTGCGCGGCCAGTTTGGGCGTGTCCACGAAGGCGCGCAGCAGCGGAATGC
>JBEKKG010000300.1:0-8154 GCA_050010835.1 Planctomycetota bacterium | reverse complement strand
GATCTTGCCGAGGGTAGCTAAGTCCGGCTTGAAGCCCAGGAGTTCCTGCGCGCCGCCCCACGCCAGGCGGAAGCCCGTCATCACTTCATCCGCGATGAACAGCGCCCCGGCTTCCTTGGCGATTGCGGCCAGGCCCTGCAAGAAACCCTCGCGCGGCAGCAGCACGCCCGCATTGCCCACCACAGGCTCAACAATCACCGCCGCGATTTGCGCGGGATTGGCCTGGAAGAGGGCGCGCACGGATGCCAGGTCGTTGAACGGCGCCGTAAGTGTGTGAGCCACCGCGTCAGCAGGGACGCCCGCCGAATCCGGCAGGCCGAAAGTGGCCACGCCCGAGCCGGCTTTGACCAGCATGGCATCCGAGGCCCCGTGGTAGCAGCCTTCGAACTTAATGATCTTGTCGCGCCCGGTGAAGCCGCGCGCCAGGCGGACGGCGTGCATGCAGGCTTCCGTTCCGGACGAGACAAAGCGCAGGCGTTCCAGGGCCGGGAAAGCTTTGCGCACCAGCGTGCCGAGGCGCGCTTCCAGTTCCGTCGGTACGCCGAAAGAGGCGCCCTTGCGGGCCTGTTTGCAAATGGCGGCGACGACTTTGGATGGGCAGTGGCCGAGAATCAGCGGGCCCCAGGAACCGACGAAATCAACGTAGCGATTGCCGTCCAGGTCGCAGAGCAGCGCGCCTTTGCCGCTGGCGGCCAGGAACGGGTCGCCACCGACGCTCTTCCAGGAACGGACCGGCGAGTTCACGCCGCCTGGGAAGAGTCCCTGGGCTTCCTTGAAAGCCGCGGCCGAACGCTTGGTGCGGCGAGGCATGGGTTTCGGCATAGTATTCTCAGCTCCCGGTACGGCACTGTACTCAGGCTTCCAGCCTTGGCGAGTACCATTCACGTGAAGCGTGGAGCGCGCCACAATCCACAATCCACGAACCACGATTCACGATTCACGATCCACGCGCCACATTAAAGCACTTGACCGCCAAGCTGTGGAAGTAGAAACTACGGCGTTATTTCGTGGCTGCCGGCCATGCGTTTTTCTGCCTGTGCCGACGTGTTCTGGGGAGGTCCAGCAGCAATGGCCATAGTGGTGTCGTGCCGGTGTGGCAGGAAGTTCCAGACGAAGGATGAGTACGCTGGGCGCCAGGCCAAATGCCCGGGTTGCGGGAAGATGCTGACTATACCTGGGCCGGCGGAAGAGGAGCAGGCCGAGCCGGAAGAAGAGTACGCTGCCGAACCCAATGGCGAACCAGAGGACGAGGGAGTGAGTCCCGCTGAGGAGGCGCGGAGGAAACGGAAGGCCAAGGCGGCGCAGGATGCCCGCAGCCGCAATCTCATCGCCATAGGTTCTGTACTGCTGATAGTGGTGGCCGTGGTGCTCTGGGGTCTCTTCGGCGGCGCCACGGACAGCGGGTCTTCGAAATCCCCCTCGACGGACTCGAAGGAAACGGCGGCCGGGAAAGAAACGCCAACCAAGCAGCCGGAGGCGGAACCACCCCCAAAGGAACTTCCACCGCCGCCAAAGGGGGAGATGGATGAGGTCGAGCGTTACATACAGTGGGCCGTGCTGACCAAGGACACGTGCGTCAAGACAAATGCCGTGATCTTCAAACCCGATGATCCGCGGTTGAAGTTCGATACGGTATGGCGTCCGATAACAGCCGCACAAGAGGAGGTGTACAAGGCTAAGAAGGGCGCGCTGGCCAGCCTGGTTGATGCGGAACTGGGGCCGCCGCCCAGCGCGGCCACCGACCCGATTGAAGCGCGCATGCTCATGGACCCCGACTTGGTGGGGAATGGCAAATTCCGGCCCTCAATTGGGGAAAGGGCGATACTCTACGTCTTCCTCGCGCCCTGCAAAGCCACCATGCCCGACGTCATCAAGAAATATGGCGCCCCGGCCGGCGCCCCCCTGGCCTCCGGGAACAGCAAGATCAATTTCTATGGGCGTATAGCCTTGGTGGAAGTGGAAGACGGCAAGATCCATGCCGTCATCAGAAAACAGCCGAAAGAATAGCGGGGGCATGCGGTGGCATCCAGCGGTACCCGAAACCAGCGTCCGCAACCTGCTGTGCCCAGCGAATCCGCGGACTTCGCTGCGCGCTTCGAGTTGGAGCCGAGCGCGGGGGATTCAGCCACGTGCGGCGGCCGGGACAAACGGACCGGCCTGCCTGTGCGTGTCCGTCGCGCGGGCTCCACCAGGAGCGACAACGGCATCAGCCTGGCGCACGAACTGGCCTTCTGCAGCCGCGTGGACCACCCCGGAGTGCCCAAGGTCCTGTATGCGGCGGCGGGCCCGCGGGGCGTGACGGGTGTGTTCTCGTCTCCCGCCGCTGAGGCACTGGAGAGGATTTTCGCCAAGTCCGGGACACGCCCCATCCTGCCGCCCCTGGCGCGTGCCGGGGAAACGCTGGACAGGATCTTCGCCAAGTCCGGAACACGCTCGTCCGAGCTGGACGTGCTGCGCTACGGCCTGGAAATGGCGGATATCGCCGCAGCTGCGCACGCCGCCCATTTCTTGTTGCTGGAAATCGGCCCTGCCAACTTCGCTCCCGACCCCCAGACCAAACGCCTCAGCCTGCTCCAGGCCACGGTCTGCCTGCCCCTGGAGAGCACGGCGGCGCGCGAGCGCCTGCGCGACGTGTACGTGGGCGGCGTATGGGGCTACATGGCGCCGGAGCAGGTCACGGACGTGGCCGAGTTGGGGCCGCACACGGATGTGTTCGCGATTGGCGCGACCCTCTTCCGGCTCCTGACGGGCCGGGCCATCTATGAGACGGACAGCACGAAGGAGGCCATCAGCCAAACCCGGAATGCCAAAGTACCCGAGCTTGTGAAGCTGCGGAAAAGCATCAATCCCAAGCTCGCCAAGCTGGTCCACCACTGCCTGGCCAAAGCACACGAACACCGTCCCGCCACGGCTTACCAGGTGGCGGCCGACATTCACAGCCTGCTCAACGAGCTCGGACCCAAGCTGGCCGGCGAGCCGCGGTTCCATAAGCCTGTGACCGTGCCCCAGGGCTTCCCTCAAGAGGCCAGCCTGGCGGAGCGGCTCCGCGGCCACGTGGATGAAACGATGGCTTTCATCCAGGCGGCCATTGATGGGCGCGGTCCCGCGGACACCAGCGCGCAGGAGAAGGCGCGCCTCGAGCGCGAGCGGCTGGAAAAGGAGAGTGCCGAGGCCGCGCGCCAGGAGCGCCAGCGGCTCGAACAAATCCAGCGCGAACAGGAAGCGAAGGTCAAGGCCGAGCGCGAGCGGCTGGAAAAGGAGCGCGCCCAGGCGGAGCGCGAGCGGCTGGAAAAGGAGCGCGCCGAAGCCGCGCGCCAGGAGCGCCAGCGGCTCGAACAAATCCAGCGCGAACAGGAAGCGAAGGTCAAGGCCGAGCGCGAGCGGCTGGAAAAGGAGCGCGCCGAAGCCGCGCGCCGTGAGCGCGAGCGGCTCGCACAAATCCAGCGCGAACAAGAAGCGAAGGTCAAGGCCGAGCGCGAGCGGCTGGAAAAGGAGCGCGCCGAAGCCGCGCGCCAGGAGCACGAGCGGCTGGAACAAATCCAGCGCGAACAGGAAGCGCGCGCCCAGACCGAACGCGAGCGGCTGGAAAAGGAACACGCCGAAGCCGCGCGCCGGGAGCACGAGCGGCTCGCACAAATCCAGCGCGAACAGGAAGCGCGCGCCCAGGCCGAACGCGAGCGGCTGGAAAAGGAGCGCGCCGAAGCCGCGCGCCAGGAACGCGAACGCCTCGCACAAATCCAGCGCGAACAGGAAGCACGCGCCCAGGCCGAGCGCGAGCGGCTGGAAAAGGAGCGCGCCGAAGCCGCGCGCCAGGAACGCGAACGCCTCGCACAAATCCGGCGCGAACAGGAAGCGCGCGCCCAGGCCGAGCGCGAGCGGCTGGAAAAGGAGCGCGCTGAAGCCGCGCGCCAGGAACGCGAACGCCTCGCACAAATCCAGCGTGAACAGGAAGCACGCGCCCAGGCCGAGCGCGAGCGGCTGGAAAAGGAGCGCGCTGAAGCCGCGCGCCAAGAACGCGAACGGCTCGCACAAAGCCAACACGAACAGGAAGCGAAGGCCCAGGCCGAGCGCGAGCGGCTGGAAAAAGAGCGCGCTGAAGCCGCGCGCCAGGAGCGCGAGCGGCTCGCACAAATCCAGCGTGAACAGGAAGCGCGCGCCGCAGCCGAGCGCAAGGAGAAGGAGCGTGTGCGCCAGGAAAGTGCGCGGCGCGCCAAGGAAGAACTTGAAAAAGCCGGGCGCGAGAATATGACACTCACGCCGAAACAACGAGAACCCGCAGGAGGAGAGGTCATGGCAATACAGCCCAGTGCGCCACAGGTCCCCGTGCAGAAGAGCGAAGTACCCGAGCCCAAGGCAGTTTCCGCCGGCGAAGCCTTGCCGCGGCTTCAAGCCGTGTCCGCGGACCGCTACCAGATCCGCCGTGAGATCGGCTTGGGCGGACAAGGCGTCTGCAAGATCGCCTTCGACCAGCTTGCCGAACGCGAAGTGATTCTGAAGATCAGCGGCCCCCAAGGCGGCTGGAGCGCTGAAAGACTGATCAAGGAGGCGCGTTGCGCCGCCAAGTTCAACCATCCCAACGTCTCACGGCTGCTGGAGCTGGGGGCCTTCGGCAAGGACCAGGTCTTCATGACGATGCCCTGTATTGACGGCTCCAGCCTGGACCAGGTCCTGAAGAGAATCTCCGAGGCGGGCATTCCCGGTCTGACAGGCTACAGCATCGTGGCTGTGGCCGAGCTGTTCGAGAAGATCTGCGCCGGCGTGGAGCACGCTCACGCCGCGGGCATTCTGCACCTGGACTTGAAGCCGCAGAACGTGCTGGTGGGCAGCCAGGGCGAAGTCGTGGTGCTGGACTGGGGTTTGAGCCAGCCGCTCAATGCCGCGGAAATCCCCAAGCGCTTCGCGTCCAACGAGCAGGCCGGCGCGCCGGGGCTGACCACAACCTTGACCGGAGTTTTGGCCGGCGACCCCAACATGCGGGCGGTGGGCACGCCCGCGTACCTGGCTCCTGAGCAATGGGCCGGCGACCCCGGGACATTCACTGAACGCACGGACATTTACGGCCTGGGCGGGATTCTGTTCTTTCTTCTGACCGGCGGCGCGCCCAACCAGGTGCAGCGGCCTTCGGACCTGGAACCGTACTTCAGGCACAGCCCGGCGCCTCTGCCTTCGGAGTTCACGCGGCGCCGCGTGCCGCCGGAACTCGAAAGCTTGTGCGTGAAGTGCCTGGCGCGCGATCCGGCCCAGCGCTATGCGAGCGTGTTCCATGTCCGGCACGTGTTGAAGAGCTGGTTGAGCCGCCCCGAAATGTGGGGCTTGTACGGGGCCAGTTATTGAGCATTTGGGGTGCATGACCGGACTTGTGCCACGGATATGCCGCCGCAACGCGGCAGCTTATCCGTGCTGCCCGCTGGCACGGATGAGGCCCGCGGATTCCGGGGACACGATCCCGATTTCCAAACAGCCGGAAATCGGGTCATGTCCCCGGAATCCGGCCACATCCGTGGCACAAGTCCGGTGATGCCCCCCTCATATTCTCGCGCTTTCATTGTATCTTGCGGCCCAAACGGCGTATAGTTAGTATGGGTTTGGGGCTGCTGGCGGAGAGCGCCGGGCCACTACGAGGTCAGGGCAGAAGCACACCGCAGGGGGTTGGAATGGCAGAGAGTAGAGGGGGAGGGGTGAGCGGCCGACGGGGAACACTGGCTGGCACGTCAGGCAGTGGGCGGCAGGAACCTTCGATTCAAGGCGCCGGCGGCCACAACCAGCCGGCGAAGCGCCTTAGCGCCCGCGCACCGGCCCAGCCGCCAGTGGTACAGCCAGACCTGGGGCCGGCGGCGGAACTCGAACCGCAGCTTGTTGAAGACGGTGGAGCGCTCGAAGATGCGCCTGCGCCTATCCCTGCGCCCGTTGCAGTACCCGGCCACCGCCAGCCTGTGCCCCGGGTAAGCGGACGCGCAGCACCACCGGCCGCCGCTAGTACTCGCTCCTCCAGACGCAGTGCGGTGGGCCGGCCCGATGATGGGGCGCCTGTCAAGAAGAAAGTGCGCGGCGTCGGCAAGGAGCTGATGATCTGTTTCGGCATCCTGGGCTTCATGGCTTTGACCGCCGTGGTTCTTTACATTGTCCTGAGCGGAAGAAACAAAGAAATCATCATAAGGGTAACTGAGCAGAAAGACATATTTAAGCGGAACATGAAACTGGGGTTCGACAGCTATCAGCGGGCCGAGACCGTAGGGCTGCTCTATGTTCTTGGCAAGGAGCCAACGGCCACGGACGACAAGCTCTTCGGGCCGTTCAAGAGCGACGACAAGATTTACAATGTGGTTTATGACCGCGTCTACAAAGACAGGAGGAACCAGCCCAAAACCGAGCAGAAGGCCATGCACACCGACCGCTTGAGGGTGGACAGCATTGAAAAGTCCGAAGAGGACAAGGACTCCGGCGTGCGCGTCAAGTACGGATTAGCCGAGAACAAGACCATCCCGATAGTCATCGCGAGCAAGATGATCAAGGGTCCTAAGGACGACAACGCGAACATGGGCGGCTCAATCACAGTGATTGCCAAGGCCGAGGCAGATGAGGTCTTCGAGAAAGCGAAGAAACCCAAAGCCACGCCGGAGAAGGCTGAGAAGCCAGAGAAAGTAGAGAAGCCGGCGGAGAAGCCAGCAGACAAAGTGGAGAAGCCAGCAGACAAAGTGGAGAAGCCAGCAGATAAAGTGGAGAAGCCAGCGGACAAGGTGGAGAAGCCAGCGGACAAGGCCGAGAAGAAGGAATAGCCCGGACGGGTCTGTTTTCCCGGGCCAGGCGGAAAAAAGCCGCAAGGGGCGGCGGCGTTGGAATTGGGCCGGGCAAGCCATGAAACGTGTATCGGGTCCGTCGGCGCACCAGAGCGGACACGGGGCACCAGCCTCGCGGCCAGGCGGCGCCCATTCCTCCCGTGGCGAGCGTCACGAACCCAAGGCCGCAGGCGCGAGCGTTCGGAAGAAGGTCCGAGGCCCAGGCAAAGAGTTGCTGGTTTGCTTCGGCGTTATCGCTGTTCTTGCCCTTGCCGCCTTGCTGCTGAACAAGCAGCGTACGCAGGAGAAGCTGGAAGCCGAGGAACATAAAGAGGCCCAGGAGAAGATATTCAAGCTGAACCTGGAACGCGGGTTCACAACCTACCGGCGCGCGGAGGCTGTGGGTCTGAACTACGTGGGCACAGGTGAGAAGACTGAGGACGCGCAGCTCTTCGGGCCCTTCAAGAACGACGACAGAGTCTATAACGTCATCTACGAGCGCACCTATAAGGCAGAAAAGCGCAACGCCCTGGGCGAAATAGTCGGCGAGTCTGAGAAGAAGGCTATGTACCCCGGCCGCAACCCGTCTGTAGAAATAGGGAACTTCTCCGGCAAAGATGCAGGCGTGACGTGTTGTTACGGGCTTGCCGAGAATAAGACCATACCGCTGGTGGTTGCCAGGAAAACAATCCCACCCAAGGAAGGCGATGCGGTTAACTTGGGCGGGACGATCACCGTCCTTGTCAAGGCTGACGATGACGATAGGTTCGAGGGTGTGCGGCACCCTAAGGCTGAAAAGAACCGCTAGTGGCGCGGGTGGGTTGTCATGCGTATCTTTGGCTTGTTTCCTTTCAGGGCTGCGGGGGCTTGCCTGCTCGCGCTGGTCCTGCCCTCTCTGCTGCGCGCGGACACGGTCACGCTCGACAACGGCAGGACCCTGGAAGGCCACGTCATTGACAACGGAGACAGCATCACCATCGAGATGTCCCAAGGCTCCGTGAAACTCGCCAAGGCGCGCGTCAAATCCATCTCCTCGAAAGTCACAGCGGAAGACGAATTCCGCCGCCGCTACGCCGGGATTCAGGCGGAGCTTGAGAAACACAAGCTGGAGCGGGCGGACGCGGCGGAGAACTTCTTCGAGCTGGCGCAGTGGGCGGGGGAACAGGGGTTGTCCCGCGGGCGGGCGGAAGCCCTGGGCAGGGCTTTGGACCTGGACCCTGACCACGCCGCGGCGCGGGAAGCCAGCGGCTATGTTTGGTACAATGACCGTTGGGTCACGAAGGCGGAGCGCAATCAATTGCTGGGGTTTGTGCTCCGTGAGGGCCGGTGGGTGACGCCCGAATCCTTGAAAGAAGCGAACCAGACGAAGGTGCCGGTG
>JBEKKG010000299.1:0-8172 GCA_050010835.1 Planctomycetota bacterium | reverse complement strand
GGGGAAGTTGGCCGCGGCAATGTCGTCCTTGGCGTTGAGGCAGCCGCCCACATTCATCTGCATGTTCGACTGGCCGGAGCCCACCCAGACTTCGCCGACCAGGATGTTCTTCAACTCCAGGGTATTCTTGCCTGCCACAGTCATGGTGAAGGGCCCGCCGGCTTCGAGCGGCCCGAGCTGCACCTTCCATTTGCCGTCAGCTCCGGCCTTGGCCGTGGCTTTCTGTTCTCCCAGCGTGACGGTGATGTCCTCGCCGGCGTCGGCCGTGCCCCAAATAGGCACCTTGATCCCGCGCTGGAGCACCATGTTTTCACTGATGACCGCAGGCAGCTTGACTTCAGCGTAAGACGCTCCTGAACAAACCAGCACACAACTCAAGAGCAGCACAGCGGCAGAACGCGGACGCAACGGCATGGTCTTCTTCCTTTCCAAAATCCCCCGGTGAAAATCCTTTTCAGGCCATTAGCTTAGCGCAATGCGGGCCAAGCGCAACACACAAGTGATATGCGACGACACGTGCGTGAATCGTGGATCGTGAATCGTGGTGCGCCCCACGGTCCACGACCCACGGTCCACGGTCCACGACCCACGATCCACCCCTCACTTGCCTCGCCGCTGTTGCAGCAGCCATTCGTAGAACTCGAGGTTGTGGTATGTCTCGCTCCAGGAATCGTGGTCTGCGTTGGGGTAGAGCGTGAACTTGACGTTGGCGCCGAGTTTCTTCAGGGCGTCAACCATGTCCTGCGAGTCCTTTGGCGGCACGGTCTTGTCTTTGGCGCCGTGGAAGACCCAGACCGGCACGTGCTTGATCCGCTCCACCTTCTTGGGATCGCCTCTGCCGCAGATCGGCGCCAGCGCTGCAAACCGGCCGGGGTAACGGCAGGCCAGCGACCAGGTCCCGAACCCGCCCATGCTCAGGCCCGTGAGGTAAATCCGCTCTGGGTCAATGCGGTAGCGCGCGACCAGATCATCCAGCAAGGCGTTGAGTTCCTCAAGTTGGAGTTCGCTGGACCAGAACCCGTCGTCAGGGCATTGCGGCGAGACGAGGATAAAGGGAAACGCTTTGCCTTCTTTGGCGATGAGCTTCGGCGGGCCGTGCACCTTCACCTTCTCCAGGTCCGCGCCGCGTTCTCCGGCGCCGTGCAGGAACAGCATCAGCGGCCATTTCTCCTTGGAATCCTGGTATCCGGCCGGGAGGTAGAGCAGGTATTGCAGCCGCAGCGTCAGCCTGATTTCTTTCTCGAACGTCTGCGGAGTCTGGCCAGGGTTGGGCGGCGAACTTTCCTCAACCTGCGTACAGCCCGGAATGAGCAGGGCTGCGGACAAAAAGAACACTGGAACGGCGCTGCGCAGTTTCATGTGGGTCTCCTTGGCGTATGACTACACCGCTGCGGGGATCGTGGATCGTGGCGCGTGGATCGTGGAGCGAATTTCTGATTCTTCCAACTTCCACATTGACAAGCTGCCAGTGGTAGTGTTTAATTAAGAAAGTGGTTTGCCGGCAGCAGCCCGGATGTGGGAGAATGAGACATGGGATTCGACATGGGATTCAGCACGGCGACTGCCTCGATCACGAACGGCACGAGTCCCGCGGTGGCGGCTGCCGGCGACAGCTACGGCATTTCGATACTTCAGAAGGCCACCGACCTCCAGAAGACGGCCGTGAACATGTTGCTGGGTTCCTTGCCCCAGCCCGCTCCGCCGTCGCTTGATTCTAACTTGGGACAGAACCTGAACGTCTACGCTTGAACAGCAGTGGAGGTAGGACAGCCTTTCCAGGCTGTCCGGACAGGCTGGAAAGCCTGTCCTACCCGAAGGCCCGCACGGGCGTCTCCGCACCGGCCTTCTCGGCGGACACGTACGCACTGTAGATTGTGGAGATGCAGTCGGCCCCCAACAGGCTGTCGCTCTCGACCGGCTTGCCGTAGGCCGCGGCTGCATAGAACGCTTCCATCTCCTGCGGATAGCCGGTGGACCAGTCTTCGTCGGGGCAAGGGTTGCTCCAGCCCTGTTTGGTCCCGATCTTCTCCACGACGTAGATGTCCTTGAAGTTCTCGGCCACGGGGTTGTACGTCTGCATGGCGTTGTTGGGGTTGATGTTGCAAAGCGTGCGGTGGTTGTTGGCGGCGACTTCGAGCCAGTTGTGAATGCCGCCAAGGACGATGTCGGACGCAAAGACGTCGGCGACCGTGCCGTCCTCGAAGACTACGTGCATCATGGAGAAATCGTCTATGTCGTAGTAGTCGGCCCGGATGTGGCCCTCGTCGCGGAACGTTTTCAGCCGGGTAATGGCGTGCGTCCGGGCGCTGACGGTTTTGGGCGCGATAGGCTTGCCGTTGCGCGCGCGGCCCTCCACGCGCTTGAGATACAGCGCCGCGGTGAGGGGGTGGCAGCCCTTGCCGATCATCACTCCGCCGCCCGAGAACTTCCAGTAAGCGTAAGTCTTGGCGTGGGAACCTGAATGCGCTTCCTCGCCGTGCATCCAGAGTAGCTGCGCGCCGGTCTTCTCGACGATCTCCCGTTCCTTCTGGATTGCGGGCGCGTAGACCCAGTTCTCTGCATAGAAGATCCGGCCTGTGCTCTGCTTCTCGGCCAGCAGCATTCTCTCGACGCTGGCCAGCGCGTGTGCCAGCGCGGTCTGCTTGGGGAAGCGCTCGCCGTGAAAACTCTCCGAGCCGTCGCCGAAGTAGCCCGTCAGCGGCTTCTCCACGATCGTGCAGCGGCCCTGCGCCAGCGCCGCCACGGCCACTTCCTCATGCGCCGACGGCGGCACGCAGGCATGAATGACGTCCGCTGCGGCAATGAGCGCGTCCAGGCTGTCGAAGGCCCGCAACTCGCGCTGCGTTGCGTAGGCTTGAGCCTGTGCCCTGTCCGCTGAGAAAACGCCCGCGAGCTCCACGTTGACGCCGTGGACCTTCTGCAGCGCCTCAAAATGGAACCCCGCCGCAAAACCCGAACCCACGATGCCCGCGCGCACAGTCTTCTTCATTTTTCCCTCCTTCCCCCAACCCTTCGCGTTTGAGTGCCCTTATTACCACGAAGTGGCCCGTCGCGCATATTCGGTTTTGACATATCTTCCAGGCGGCCTAAACTCGCCCCGCAGGAATGCCTCTGGAGGACGACACGATGAACACGCTGCCCGGAAACAGGAAAGAACTGAGCCGCCGAGACCTGCTCGGCCGCACCGCCTGCGCGGTGGGGGCCGCGGCGTTGCTGCCCGGGTGCGTCGCTCCGGAGGACGAAGGCCGGGGGGCGCCATCCGCCTCCGGCGGACGCCTAAAACAGTCGCTGGTGCACTGGTGCTATGCGAAGCACTGGGACATCGAGGCCATGTGCCAGGCGGCGAAGAAGCTGGGCTGCGTGAGCGTCGAACTGGGTCCGCAACAGGACTGGCCGACGATCAAGAAACACGGCCTGACCTGCGCGATCGCGGGCAGCCACGGGTTTGTCAAGGGCATGAACAACCTCAAGTACCACGACATGTGCATCGCCAAGCTGCGCGAGACCATTGACGCCTGTGTGGCCTTTGGCTGTCCCACCGTCATCACTTTTACCGGCTTCCGCGAAGACATCCCCAACGACGTGGGGCTGAAGAACAGCGTGGACGGCCTCAAGAAGATCATAGGCTACGCGGAAGAGAAAAAGATCACCTTGGCCATCGAGATGCTGAACAGCCGCGTGGACGTGGAGATGAAGGGGCACCCCGGCTACCAGGGGGACCACATGGACTACTGTATCGAGATAGTCAAGAAGGTTGGCTCCCCGCGCATGAAGGTCCTCTTCGACGTCTACCACGTCCAGATCATGGACGGGGACGTGCTCTCAAGAATCCGGCAGTACGCGGAGTACATCGGGCACATCCACACCGCGGGCGTCCCGGGGCGCAACGAACTGGACGCCAAGCAGGAACTCAACTACCGCGCGGTTTTTCAGACTCTGGCCGAGATCAAGTATGCCGGCTATGTCGGACACGAATTCATCCCGACGCGCGACCCCATGCAAGGGCTGCAGGAGGCCGTGGCACTGGCAACGGTGTGAATTTACGTTTTTCTATTCGTCCTATCCGTCCTATTCGTCCTATTTTTCCTATACCGCCGCGGCCACTCTCACCGGCACGGATATGCGCGCGGTCATGCCCAGCGGTTCGGACAGCACTTCGAGGGCCCCGCCGCCTTCGTGCAATTCCTGGACGGCTTGGTGCAGTTGGGCGTTGAGCCAGGTTTCAGGCAGATCCGGGATGCTGGGCGCGCCGTCCGCGGCAGTGCCGCAGTTCAGTTCCACCTTCAGCGGCCTGCCCGCATTGACGCTGCTGCGCACCAGCGTTTCCACGATCACCACCAGGACCAGGCGCAAGTCGGGGTTGGCCAGTTCGCTGTCGCGGCTGTCGTCCGCGACCTCAATGGACAGCGCGGTGTCGTTGACCCGCGCGATACAGCGCACCAGGCCGGCAAGGTCCCCGGACAGGGTGAGCAGGTTCAGGCGCGCCGGCTTGAATGCGCTCCCGCCTGAACTGAAAGCCCGCATCAACTCCACCACGTTCAGCATCTTGTCGCTGTAGGCATGAATCTTGGTTCCGAACTCGCGCGACTTCCTGTTGCCATCCGTGTGATCCATGAATCCCGCCTGTCCGCGCACCTGATTGATGAAACGGGCAAATTCGTAGGTCAGAGCCGGCAGTGCGCGTTCGAGTACCGACTCCTGCGCCGTGAACCTGACGTTCCCAAACGCTTCGAGTAGCATATTCGTATCCTCCGTGGCTTTCCTTCGGGACTATTGCCCCTCCACGCTTGCTTGCACAACAAAGCACGTGCCAATGCACAGACAACCGCAGTTCTATGTAAAGTGTGTATTGGATTCATCTTGCAGTTGCTTCAAGGCCCGATATGCGAGCCGCAATCTGCAATGCAGGCTTGTAGGACAAGCTTTCCAGCTTGTCCGGGCAAGCTGGAAAGCTTGCCCTACAACCTCGCCTCACATCGTCGCCATCTTCTTTGCCGCCACAGCCTTCAGTTCCCCCGCCGTGCGCTCGACGTTGTACTGTGAGTACTTGCCGGGACAATCGGGGCTCATAACGTAATCCACGATCTTCTGCTGCAGTTCGTGCCCCCACGGTTCCCGCTTCAGGTTAATGCGAGCGACTGGCCGCGCGGAATACGGGCACAGCCAAGAACCCTCGGCATCGCAGATGCGGAAGCGCGGGTCGTTCTCCACCAGGTTCGAGACCTTGGCCCGGTCCCCGCCGCTGGCCTCGATCTCCTGCACGCTCTTGGCGCCGCTCACCGGATCCTGCTGATACTGAGCGCAATCCTTGAGATGCTTCCAGGCTTGTGGGATGAAGAAGTCCAAGTCCGTGGCGGAGCCGTCCCAGTTCTTCAGCAGGATGCTGCTCTTCTGGAGGCAATAAGGACAGACCCACTCGCCGTCAGGGGCCGCGAGTTTGAAGTTCGGCGAGTTGGACAAGCGCCAGTTGACCGCGATCTGAACCAGCTCCTCGAAGGTCTTCAGTTGTGCCCTGCCTCCGAGCTTCTGCAATTCCGGCTGGCTCGTGAGGTGGTCGGTGATGGCCTTGCATTTCATGAGCGTCAGGCTGGAACCGTTCCAGGCCGGGGCGAGCACCCGCTTGCCGGTGAAGGGACACAGCCAGTCGTCCCCGAGAGGCCGGATGGCCACGCGTGCATCGCTGGGATCGAGCACCTCCGCAAGTTCTTCCGTCAAGGACTTGGAATACGTGACCGACTTGCCGAAATTCCTCAGCTTGCCGGAGAGATTGCTCAACCACTCAGCCATCTGCCGCTCCTCCCTCGCATGACCAAAGCGCCCAATCAAACGAACGGCCTCTATCGTAATCGAAAACCGGCAAACGCCAAGCCTAAGAATACGGTTGTGCCATGGATGTGGCCGGGCTGGCTGTTTAGCCCGGCCTCATCCGTGCTGCCCGCTGCTGGCACGGATGAGGCCGCGCCGAAGTGGGCGCTAACTGAAGACGATGGCGCAAACCGGCGCGGCCACATCCGTGGCACAACCCAGATGGCCAAAATCCAATTGACACCACCTCCCTGGCGCGTCTAATCCGACAACAGTTAGCCTGGGTTGAGAGCACGAATATGGTTATGCGGTGAGGATAGCTCATGGCCGGCAACGTCTCTGACGAAGCCTTCGCCCGGTATGTGAACCAGATCGGGATCGTCACGCTCGATAAGCTCGAAGCGGCCAAGGCCCTCCAGGAGGAAAACGCCAGGAAAGGCACGCCCCTGTCGCTGGCTGACGTGCTCGTCCGGCAAGGCGTCATCCCCCAGGACATCCGCGAGAACATCCAGAAGAAGATCCAGGCCGAAGAGCAAGGCGCCATGCGCCAGCTCGGCCCCTACAAACTCTTGAAGAAACTCGGCGAAGGCGGCATGGGCGCCGTTTATCTCGCCGAAGACACGATGGCCGGGCGCAAGGTTGCCGTCAAAGTCCTGCCGCAGAAGTATTCCGATGAGCGCGAGTTCCTCACCCGCTTCCGCCGCGAGGCCCAGGCCACCGGCAAACTCAACCACGCCAACATCGTCACAGCCTATAACGTCGGCGAGGACTCCGGCACGCATTACTACGCTATGGAGTATTGCGCTGGCGACACGCTCGACAGAATCCTCAAGCGCGAGGAGTACCTGCCGTGGGACGAGGCCATTGCAGTCACCATCCAGGTGGCGCGCGGACTGCAGCACGCTCACGATCACGGGATCATCCACCGGGACATTAAGCCAGCGAACATCTTCATCTGTTCTCCCCTTGGGAGCGCCGGCGTCCCGCCGGCCATTGGGAGCGCCGGCGTCCCGCCGGCCATTGGGAGCGCCGGCGTCTCGCCAGCCCCGTCCGATGCCGGCGGGACGCCGGCGCTCCCAGAAGGCTTCATCGCCAAAATCCTCGACCTCGGCCTGTCCAAGAACATCGGCAGCAATGAGCAGTCCTATCTGACCCAGACCGGCGCCGCGCTGGGCACGCCGCACTATATTTCTCCTGAGCAGGCCCGCGGCGACAAGAGCATAGACGGCCGCACGGACATCTACTCGCTGGGCGCGACGCTCTATCACTTGGTGACCGGCCAAACGCCGTTCACCGGGACGACGGCGGGCGTGGTCATTGCCAAGCATCTGTCGGAGCAGTTGCCCAACCCGCAGGACATCCGCGGCGATCTCCCCGATGGCGTCGTGCAGGTCCTCCAAAAGATGATGGCCAAGGACGTGGCGGACCGCTACCGCGATTGCGGAGAACTGCTTGCAGACCTGGAACTGCTGACGCAGGGGCGGATGCCGGCGCTTGCCGTGGTGGACGCGGCGCTGAGCACGATCGCCACACCGCGCAGGGGCGCGCAGGCCAAGGCCACCAAGCCCAGAGTGCCCCGCTTTGGCGCCGCGGTGGTCCGTAAGAAAGCCGAACCGGTGCCTTTGGAGCCGCTGGCGGAGACTGTTGTGCGCAAGGACGCGGCCGTTCCGCATTCCGCCGGGTTGCGGAAACCGCGATTTGGCAGGAAGCAGTACATCGCCATCGGCGCGGCCGCAGTCGTGTTGCTTGGGCTCATCGCCGCCCTGGCGTTCAATAGATCCGAAACTCAAAATCCGAAATCCGAAGGAAACAGCGAAACTGAAACGGCGAAATCCGATGCCGGAATCCAACCCGACCCCGGCACGGGCAAGCTTGAGCCTGCCGTTGCGCAGGCGGAAGCCTTGCCCAAGGAATTGTCGCTCGATCTGGGCGGCGGCGTGAAGATGGACATGGTGCTCATCCCGGCGGGCGAGTTCATGATGGACTCCCGCAAGCAGGGCGGCAACCTGGTGAAGCCTGGCCACAAGGTGCAGATCAGCCAGCCGTTCTACATCGGCAAGTACGATGTCACCGTGGCCCAATTCCGGGCGTTCGCCGATGCCACGAAGTTCCGGACCGACGCCGAGACGTCCAACATGGGCTCGACGGTGAAGGACGGCAAGTCGCAGGAATTGCCCGGCGTCAACTGGCGAAACCCCGGCTTCAAGCAGGACGATAACCACCCCGCCTGCGTTGTCACTTGGCACGACGCGCAGGAGTTCTGCAAGTGGGCAACGGCGAACCACAGAGACACAGAGACACAGAGGAAATGGACGGTCAGGCTGCCCACGGAGACCGAATGGCAGTATGCCGCATCCGGGCCGCAAA
>JBEKKG010000298.1:0-8180 GCA_050010835.1 Planctomycetota bacterium | reverse complement strand
ACTGGAAATCGTTGTGCATATCGCAGGTATATAGTCAACCAGGCTGAAGAGGCAAGCTCCCAGGGCCGGCCACCCGGAAATCATTGAGTTTCGCTCGGATTTTACCAGGTTCCACTCGGGTTGAACTAGGCCCCGCTCGGATATTACCAGCTCCTGCTCGGAAATCGGCGGGGTGCTCACCACAGAGGCACAGAGACACAGAGGAACGACTCTTGATTGTTTATCTTGTAAAAGCATACATGCCTCAGTTCTCCGCGTCTCCGCGTGCCCGCGTGCCCTTTTCCCTGCGTCTCTGTGCCTCTGTGGTGGCCGTTGTCCTTTATGCAAGGCTCCTCTGCCCACAGGTGCACAGGACCTATGGTGCCTACTATGTATGACGCATGAGCCATCAAAAACTTGCATTCTAGATTGCTGTTCTGAGGGCCATAACATGCGTAACCACTGTCAGGTTCAGGAGTTAAAGTTTCTGCAAAATCTCAAGATTCTTTCGGTGAGCCGCGCAGGTTGACCGGGGCACGGGTGCGTGGGCTGGGCGCGCGCACCCGCTTCTCGTCTTGACCGGCGCGGCGGGTGGCCCTCGCCGCAGACATGGCCACTGGCCGCGACCCCGGTGCAGTGCCCTGTCCCCGAATTTTCCTGCCAAAGCCCACAGAGGGGGGCCCCAAAGGATCGGGTGGTCTGTCACCTAATTCGTCCCGTCGTCACCTAATTAGTCCGGTGAAGAAGCCGCTGCATTGCGCAGGCGCCTTGGCAAGATCGGGAAGAGGGGACGGAATGTGACGCTTCACGGGAAGACCTACAAGCTGAAGGTTGAAAGCTACGAGAGCTGTGGCGAATGGGCATACCGGGTCGAGATCGGAAGCCCCAAGAAGCCCTCGGGGGTACGCGCTGACGCGCACGCCTCAAAATAACACGGGCGTTATGTAACGGTTCTGTTATGTAACAGGCGTGATTCCCAGGACATCATAGGCAGCCTGCCACTTGGCTGGAATCAAAGCGTCTCTTGGAGGTTCGGCTTCGGGGCGAAGCATCTCGCGCTACAACGAGCGACGTGTTGGGTATTGTGTGCCTGGAACCGTCCTCGCGATTTTGCGCTAGACGGCCTCGCTCAGAGCCTTCAGTCCAATTATCCACGCCTTGAGCTGGGCTTCTGCCAGTTTCATGTCCTTCAATTCCTTCTCCTGGTGCGCTATGTAATTGTTGCGGAAGTCGTTCAGTTTGGAAACCTTGTCGAGCAGATCGAGCGCGCCTTTCACTTTGAACCTGGCTCTGACCGCATCGAAAACGCCCCCAATCTTGGTGCTATCGTTCATGGCATAATCCAAACAGGAGCGCAGCAGACCGAGCGGTGAAATGCCGTTCTTGAAGACAAGGGTGCGTTTGAGATTCTGAGCCACGCTCTCATAGTGCTTGACCATGCGGCGGTCGGCGTCACCCAGGTACGGATCCAACCACGTCTTCTGTTCGGGAATGGTGGCAGGCAGAACGGGCTGTAACCGGCGGATCAGCAGTCCCTTGGCGGCTTCGTCCACAGAGCCGAGCAAACACGTGAACACGGGCGCGTAGTTCATGCCTTCCTTTTTCTCGAAGAAGCGAAAGAGCATGATGGCCTGTTCCACGGCCTTAGCGTAACGCGGCGGCAATGAGTCCAAGACCGCCTTCTCCACAAATCCTGCCGTCTCTGGAGGCTTAGGTTGTTCAGCCTCTGGCGCAAGGGTTGCGAAGAGCGGGCACTCCTGCGCTTCCTGTTCTTCTTTCAGCAGAGCTTGGAGAGCCGGGGCGCACTGCCGGGCCAAGTCCGCAATGGTGTCTCCTGTTAGCCGCTCAAACTGCTCCTGCGGCACGTAAAGGTATTCCCATTTGCACTGCTTTGTGGAGGCAGCCTTGCACCAAGCCACAGCCGCATGGGCCTTTCGAAACACGTCCTTGTCTTCGCGGCCTTTGCCTTCGAGGAGGTAGTAGCAGCCATCTTTGAGGCGGATGAAGAAGTCGGGGACGTAAAATGCCAAGCGGCCACCGCCTGCCAGGTAGTCAATGCGCAGGCATTGTGGGCCGGCGTTCTTGGCGAAAGCGTCCACGTCGGAAGCACGGTCCGCGTATTGTGCCAGCGCCACTTCAAGCTCCATGCGGCAAGGCACAAGGTTGAAAAGGGTCTTCTTGGCATCCAGGGTCGGCTGGCGTTCGCTGTGCGTGACCTGGTAAGGTTTCCACCCAGCCAATGAGACCGGCTCTGCTTCCGGTGCTCGCGTCTCCGTGGTGGTGGTCTTGGCACGGATGAGCGGCACGAAGACAGCGCGCACGTATTCGCCAACGTCCGAGTCGCCGAGCCGGGCGATGAGGGCTTGGTCAAAGAGATTGGTGCGCGATTCAAAGAGCAGCTCTTCCAGGAAAATCTGCACCAGCGGGGCCAGGGTAGCGTGCAGCCCCCGTACCTTGCAGACTTGTTCCAACTGCCTGACGAAATAAGAAAGCGCGCCCACACCGGAGGAGAGCAGCGGCAGATTGATCTTCATGCGCTCGATAACTTCTCCGGTGAAGAGGTGCCGGCCTTCGTATTGAATCTCCGTCTTGGTCTTCCCGCCGAGGGGCAAGGGCTTGTACTTGGCGAATTCGCGCTTCACGTCCTCAATGGACAGCCCTTGCACGGTGGCAGCCGTGCGGTAGCCGGCGCTGAGCCTTGGCAGTTCGATGTCCAGGGCCTTTACATCCTTTCGGGCCGTGTCGGGATAGATGGAAACCGTGGTTGTGGGCACCTTGTCCACGTCCACGATCTCAATGGGCAAGCCTTCCTGCGCCAATTCCTGCTGGTACAGGCTGGCGAAAGCGTGGTGCTCGACCACGATCACCAACTCATTGACTTGTCCGGACGGCACCATGCGCCGCAAGCCGCGGCCGAGTGTCTGTTCGGGCAGGATGTTCGCTTTGGAGCTATAAGGGCGCAGCGGCACGATGGTCGTGACATTGCGCACGTCCCAGCCTTCGCGCAACATCAGCACTGATACGATGCAGTTATAGGGGCTGGAATTGTCGTCAAGCTCGCGGCTCAGTTTACGCAGGGCCTTGAGGTCCTCGTCGCTTATCTCGGCTTCGTCCTCGACGAAGACTTCGCGCATATCCAGTCCCTGGCCCACCTTCTTGATTTTGCCCTTGAGGTTCGTGTGCAGATTGATGGTCTTCTGGTTCAGCTCCGCGAAGGTAGAGTCGCTGTTGAGGCGCTGGGCGATTTCGTCCGCGGCTTTCGTATCCTGGCACATGATGAAGAGCAGGGCTTTCTTGCCGCTCTTTAGCCATTCCTCACGGCTTCTAAGCCAGCGCTGGTATCCCAGGCGCAGGTGCCGCTCGTATTTGTAGGCCGCGTTGTCAAAAGGCTGTTCCTCGAGTTTGCTGTCCGACTTGCCGATGATCGGCGTCTTGACGATGCCCGCGTCCACCGCTTCGCCCAGCGGCGCGTCACAGACGATGTGCTTGAACAACTGGCCTTTGTTGTCTTTGGGCGTGGCACTGAAATCGAGTTGTGCCGCGACGCCGCCTCCGGTCCGCTTCTGGATCGTCTCATGCAGGTATTTGAGGGCTTCGCTCCAGGCCGACCCGGGGTCCCAGAGGTGGTGCGCTTCATCATTGAGCACCAGGATGCGCTTGTGTGCGGTAATACGGTCGCGCAGGGCCGCGCCTGTATCGAGCGCCGTGGCTTTGGAGACGGGCGGACCGACCCAATCGTACATGTCCCCGCTCTTCTTGCGCTTCGAGGTGTCGTAGAGCCTGTGAATGTTGGTCAGGTACAGTGTCCCGCCGGTGGCCGCGCCGCTGGCTTCGTCCTGCAAGACCACGGAGAGGTTCCAGTCGCCGCGCCATTCAGAGGGGATCAAGGGGTCTTGATCGAAGATGCGACCGTCGCCGAAGTCTTCTTTCAGCCGCTCATAGACGGTCAGGTTGGGCGCAATGACGACGAAGTCACGGGCCATTGGGGAATCCGATTCGCGCATCGCGTGGAAGTAGCTCCACACAATCGCCAGGCTCATGCACTTGGTCTTCCCCGCGCCCGTGGCGATCTTGAATGCGTAGCTGCCCCACGCATCTTCATCCTCAGTAACGCCCAAAGCCGCGACTTCAGCGTGCGGCCCGGCAAACGCCTCCACCACCTGGGAAAGACACTGAAGCTTCAGGACTTCTTTAAGGTAGATCAGCGTCTCGATGGCCTCGCGCTGGCAGAAGTGATAACGAAAATCGTATTCCTCCCCGCCGGGCGTCTGCTGGCGGTGGCTGCGGTTGAACCAGTGATCCAGAAGCTGGCGCGACGTGTCGCTGGCGCCGGCGTAAAACGCTTCCCGCCACTGCCGCACCTCGCCGCGCAAGTGCTGTACGATGGTAATGCTTGAGGGCCGCCGGCCTCGGACAACCTTGGCCGGCTCGCCGGGCTTGTCTGCGCGCTCACGGTGCGCGTTGGGTTCTTCCCAAGGGGCAAAGAGCGGCTCCAGGGCCGCTGGATTGACCACCGGCGTGTCACTCATGGACCGGCCTCTCTCTTAGGCCCGGATGGGCCGCCGCGTTAGTAGCCAGGGCCGAAAGGCCCTGGAAACGAGGGCCACACGAAATTGGCAAGCCCTGGAAGGGCGTCCGTAACCGCGCTATGGGGGGAAGCACGATCGCCCTTCCAGGGCTCACCAAATCACAACGCGCCTCGATCCGTGGGCTTCCGCCCACGGCTATTGACGCGACGGCCCATCCGGGCCTGCGCAAGGCGGAATCTCGAATGGCCGTCGTCATACCCGCACCTCCACGGTGATGCTCGTGTCGCAACCGAAGATGTCCACGACCTTGACGCAGGCCGTGTATGTGCCCGGCGCGGGGTACTTGTAGCCGGCGTCGCTTACGGTCTTCAGGCTGCGGTACTTGCGCGTGCGGTAGTCCTGCCAGTGGTGGTTGAAAGGTTTGCCCGCATGCCAGTCGAAATCCACGGCCCAGAAGTCAATGAAATCAAAGCCGCTCTTCATGGCACGTTCCTTGAGTGCTTCCAGTTCCTTCGCGGGCACTTCGGCCAGGGACGGCATGAACTTCTTGAGCTTCATGTCTACGGTACGGTCTTTCCCCTTCCCATTCAGAACCGGCTCGGCCTCAAGGACGGCCATTTCCAAAAACGGCGGCGGGCTGGTGCGGTTGCGTTCCATGACCTCGCGCGGAATCTGGATGAGCTTTAGCTTGACGCCCAACTCCTGTTCCAGCGCCGCGGTGGTCAGGCGCAAATCCATCTCAAATTCCCAGGCCAGACAGTAGCACTCGCGGCCCCCGGCTTCCTTCACCGCTTCCGCCACGGCGCGGGCTTCCTGCCGCGTGAAGACGCTGTCAATCCCGTCCACGTGGCAGAACGAGCCGGCCTTGCGCCCGTGGAGCAGAGAGGACGGCGCGCGCTGGAGCAATTCGGCGCGGAAGAACTCCAGCACCACGCGGCGGTGTTCCGCGTCCGCGCCCTGGAGCTTCTCCTTCTGCCACCACTGCCGTTCGTAGCGGCCCAGGTTGTAGACATCGAATGCGCGGTAGGGCTTGCCTTCGTCATGAAGGGAGCGCTGCAGCTCGATCATGCGCTTGCGCGAGGTGTGGATGGCGAAGCGGCCCAGGTCGCATAGGAGCCAACGGCGGCCAAGGCGCTCGGCTACCGCGCCCGTGGTGCCTGAGCCGCAGAAGAAGTCGGCGACGAGGTCGCCTTGATTGCTGTTTGCTTGTAGAATCCGCTCAAGGATTCGCTCATTCTTCTGCGTGATATAACCCGTATTCTGGGTAACATCGGCAGGCTGGATCATCGGTATACGCCAAACGTCATCGATAGTGCGATCTTCCGCCGTCCGGTACATTACGGACCCATTTTCATCCCTAGCATTGACCATCTTCCCATCAACCTTCTTACGCACAAGCTGTTGTACCGGTTGATCGCGCTTCTCTTTCTGTTCATTGAAAGTCCGGCCTGCTGACCTGTTCTTTGCGTAGGCGATGATGTTGTCGTGGGCACGAGGGAAAATGGGCTTTCGTAGATCATGCATTTTGTTGTAGTAGTACCAGATTATCTCATTCAGGAACCGATCCTTCCCGAACAATTCATCGAGTAGACTACGGAGGTAATGGCCAACGTGCCAATCACAGTGGACATAGATAACGCCTGTGTCCGATAGCAATTCCTTCATCAGCGCCAACCGCTTAAACATCATGTGTAGGTAGGTATCGGTGCCCCGGCCCCACGTGTCCTTATAGGCAACCATTTCTAAGGTGGACTGGCCTTTGGGCACCATCTCTTTTTCGTCACCAATAGCGACATCCATCGTGAAATCCGCGCCCACATCGAAAGGCGGATCAATGTAGATGAGGTCAACCTGGCCATTGAACTCTTTGAGCAGGCTGGCCATGACCAGCTTGTTGTCTCCCCAGATCAGGCGGTTGCGGAAATCGTCCTGGCGCTTCTGGCGCATCTCCTGCTCAAAGAGCGCCAGCTTGCCGCTGGCCACGGCCTGGCGGCGCGGCTCGTCAATCGTCTCGATCTTCTGAAACGGCATGGCGCAGCCGGCAATGTCCACTTCGCGGCGGTTGCCGTACTCGTCATACTTGCCCTCCCAGACCAGCTCAGTCTTGAGCGTGGACAGCGGGTGCGGGTTGCCAGGGCCATAAGAAATGGTGTTCGCCATTCGCCGGTGATCCGATCCCAAGCGGCTGGCTCGTTATCGTCCGGCGGAAACAAAAACGGAGCGCCGGACCAAGCCGCCGCTCCTTCTGGCCCCTGCGAAAGGGCATAACAGAACAGCAAACCTGGCCGACGCCCCTTTCGGGGCGCGGCTCAAGTCGCTGCTTCTGTTATCTTCAAGAGCCTTGCGGCTCAGGTTCGCAGATCAGAAGGAAGCAGTTTCTTGACGCTCGCGCGTCAACTCAGTTGTTACCTGCGCACTCCAGCCTTTGCTCCTTGTGCAAGCGTTGATCTCACGGTGAGCGGCACAGCGCCGCGACACTTTCCGCTGTTGACCAACTTCCTCTTTCAGACCGCCCTCAGGCGATCCGCTCCAATGAACTCTTACCTGAATATACCCCGCGGATATTTCAGGACAAGGGGCTTCTGGAGAAATTGGGCCTCCATTTTAGGTTGCCGCACAAGCCGACTTTCCGGCCGCGCGGGGTATATGACGACCGGTCCGGTTCGCCGCCGCTCTCGCAGGCTGGACAGCCTGCGCCACAATTGGCGTTCGCGCGGTGTAATCTAAGATGGCGTCTTCGAGAACAAGGAGGGGACAATGGGGCACATAGGGATAGGGATCAACCTGGAATTCGTCCGTCATGCGGACAAGTCCTTCGAATGGGGCGTGGAGAAGGCGGCGGAACTGGGCTTCGAGTACGTCGAGCCGATGGTCCACCTGGGCCGCGAACTGCTCAGCGAAGCCGGATACTTCCACAGCGTCTCCATGCTGGACGATCCGTACCGCATCAAGCGCGCCTGCGAGCGCGCGGGCGTCAAGCTCTCGGCACTGAGCGGCCACACGCCGCTGTGCAAGCCGGAGATCGGCACCGAGTACCTCAAACAAGCCATCCGCTTCGCCGCCGAGTGCGGCGCGCCGGTCGTCAACAGCGACGAAGGGCCGAAGCCTTCCTGGACCACCGAGGGTGAGGACTTCCTGCTGATGAAGTACGTGCTCAAGGAGGCCGCCGCCGTCGCCGAGCCGCGCGGCATCAAGATCGGCCTGGAGCCCCACCAGCAATACAGCCGCACTCCCGAAGGCCTGGACCGCATCCACGGCCTGGTGAAAAGCCCGGCTATCGGCATCAACTTCGACACTGGCAACAGTTACCTCAGCGGCCAAGACCCCATCAAATGGCTCAAACACGTGGCCGGCCGGCTCGTCCACGTGCACGCCAAGGACATCTCCGTGCAGCAGAGCGCCAAAGAACGCGGCAAGGTCACCGGCACGCCCGTCGGCTGCGCCTGCGGCGACGGCGTGATCGACTGGGCGCGCGTGATCGGCATTCTGCGCGACGCGGGCTGGAGCGGCGTGCTCTCGGCCGAGTGCGGCTCTCCGGATCAGGCGCTGCGCAGCCGGTTGCATCTGGAAGCTTTGCTCGGATAACGCAGCTTTGCTCGGATAACGAAGCGCTGCTCAGATAACGCGCGACGCGTGGTTAGCGCGGATTGTCATTGCGGTAAATCTTGCCTT
>JBEKKG010000297.1:0-8191 GCA_050010835.1 Planctomycetota bacterium | reverse complement strand
CTCGAGCCTGGCACGCTCGCACTCTACTCCTGAGCTACATCCGCACCGCTGTTGACAACGCCTCCTTCCCGGCTATGTTCAGTGACAAAGAAGCCCTGGCCGCAGGGACGTAGTCACTGCGTTCATCTCGACTCGCTCGGGCTTCCTACGGGCCTCAGGCGTTGCCGCGCCTGGGGCCTTTATTTATTTTGTTCGGCCATTCTGTCGCTCGCATGCTCCTTTCGCGCAAAAAAAAACCTTCCGGGGTTCGCACCCCGGAAGGTTTGGACTGTCTGCCTTGTCCGCCTCTTCTAGGGTGCCGCGCCTCCTGTTATATCCTCTTCGGGATTACTATAGAGGCGCATGGCAGCTTTTGCCGCGGTAAACGGCAACAGCGTACCTTGTCCGGTCCGTCTGGAGACTGGACAAAGTGACCGTTTATGTGGACTCGACTGCCAGCTAATCATGTGACTCAACACTCCCTCGCTGCACTCATCGGGTAGTAAACCCTACATTTAAGGCTAAATCAAGTGTTTTTTTGAAATTTTTTTCATTGTCCAGAACAGCCGGTTTTGGCGGTGCGGCGGAAAAGTTAAAGGTGACAAGTTAAAGGTGACAGACCACCACTCCTCTCCAGTTAAAGGTGACAGACCACCACTCCTCTCTGCAAGCTCCCGGCAAGTCAAACCACGCCTGTATACTACTCCAAGTCGGGAATCTTTTCGCGCGGCACACGCAACTCAATCGAACGCGCAACCCCTGGAACGCGGGCAATCAGCTTCTTCTTCTCCAGTGTCAACACCATCTGGTGGACAGTGGGCGGCGTTGTGCAGAAGTACATTTCCATGTCCCGTTCCGCGGGAGCGCGCCTGTTGAGCTTCGTGTAGTAGTAGATGAACGCCAGGTATTGGCCCTGTTTCGGCGTAAACTTCAGGTCTTCGGGGACTTCCCGGCGCGGCAAGTCGTAGCTCTTCTTGTGGACGGGACAATAGATGCCGTCAAACGCGCCTTTGAAGAAGTAAACAAGGTGTGGGTCCGCGCCTCCTTCATCTATGCAGATCCGCTTCTTCAGGCTGCCAGCCTTCATCTCACGGATCGTGTTCTCGAAGAAATCAATCTGCTGGCCGCAGTCGCAAACGTAGCTGGATGGGTACAGTTCTTCGGGCATGTCTTCCTTTCGCTTACGAGTAAATCAGCCTCCCAAGTTCCCTGCAAGGCCAAACCCGCCTGCCCCCGCCCTGTGCCAATCCACAATCAACAATCCGAAATCCGCAAATGAGTGGTATCCCCGGCGGGACTTGAACCCACGACCCCCGGTTCCTCAACCAGGGCTGCCACCCTCGCTGAAAAGGCGAAGTCTAGGCAGCACGAACTCCATCGCGTGGCGGGCAAGCGCAAGCGCCTTGGATGCTTCGTCAACCGGGATGTCGCGCCAGTCGTCGGCATAACGCGGCTGGACTGCATAGTCGGTCAAGCCAGCGGCATTGTCGCGAAGCGTGGCGAAGCCGGCGTCATGCCTCTCGCACAAAACCAGCAACTCTTTGAGATCGTGTGTCTTCGGAAAATCCTGATCGCGCAGCACCGGGAATGCCTTCAGCGTTTTCTCCGCGCATTGCTGGCAGTGGAAACAGACCACGTCGGCTGGCGGCGTCTCAGTGCCAAGCATCGTCCGCGCGGTGAGCAGATCATGCTCCGCCTTGGTTACCCAACGGCGCACGGTAAGCTCTTTATCGTCCATAGCACACAACTCCCTCGCGGAACGCTGTGCGGCCCACGGTTGAAACCACCTTCTTCTGCCTCTCATACTCGCCGGGTGTCAGGACAAAGACGTCCATGGAAAAATCCTGCACGGGGAAGAGGCGCCGGATGGCCAGTTGCGTTTCCCTCTTGGAAACCGGCTCATCGCATATCACCAGCAGATCCAGATCACTGTCCGGCCGTGCGTTCCCGGTTGCGCGGGAACCGAACAGGATGATCTTGGCCGGACGCAGTGCTTCCGTGATGCGTCTGACCACCTTTTCCACCAGAGGATCGCTGACCACTTGGGTCCCTCCTTTTGAGTTCTGTGGACACCTGCTCAATTCAGACAAGGCTGCGTTGATGTTGCGTTGTCAAGGCCATTTCCACTCCTGAAACCTCTGATTGTTTGCCTGCTCTTGGATGGTATCCCCGGCGGGACTTGAACCCACGACCTCCGGTTTAGGAAACCAGCGCTCTATCCAACTGAGCTACGGGGACGAATCCTGGCACACCGCCCAACATATTAGACGCGCACTCCCGGCCAATCAAGGCCCAATTGAGCGGCATGAAGCGGCGAAGCGGCGGGGTGCACAGCAGCAAATGTCCCGCCGTCTCCCTTGGCAGCGCGCGCACCAATAAGGGCTCAAGGCGGAGGAGCCGCGATAATCCGGGACGAACGGCGCTGCTTGAACTGGCTTACCATGTTACTGGCCTCGTCCATCTGGCGCAGGCCTTCGAGCAGCACGGACATGGCGTTGCCTTCGATGGTGCGCTGGTCCGTGGCAGGCGCAAGATCAAAGCGGAACGCGCCGGTCTTGAGATGGAGAAACAGCACGAGCGCGTCGGGGCCTTGCATTTCGAGCATCTCGGCGTGGCGCACAGCGCCCTCAACGAAATATACCTGGCCGTGGCATTTGCCGTCGGTCACCTTCAGCACGCCGGTCAGGCGCAGAGGTTCCACGATGTGGATGATCTTGGCAACGTCCAGCACGCCCAGCCTGCCCGAGAAGATTGCGCCCGGCCCGCTCAGCAACTCCTCGGGCGAGAAGCTTGCCGGCGCCGCGGTGTCCGATCTTTTGCGCGCCGGCGGCTGCTCCGCCGCCACGGATGGCAGGACCGGGGAGGAGCGCTTGCCCGAAATTCTGTCTGCTGCAGGCGGTTTCCCTTTCTTGCTGCTCAGCAGCGTGCGCACCTGTTTCAGGAATTGGTTGGACGAGCAAGGGAGCACCAGCCACGCGTCCGGCGCGAGTTCAGGCCCGAAGCTGCTCAACTCCGGGATAACCGTCTGGTCGGTGATCAGGAAAAGGAAAGGGATGGCGCAGGTCTTGGTTGTGCTCCGGACAGCCCGGAAGAAGGCCAAGGCGTCCGGCGGCGGCTCCTGCGCCTCAAGCACCGCGCAAGCGACCTTGCCGCTCTTGACCTGCTCCCAGGCTTCGGGCAGGTCGCGGTAGGGGACGATGGTTTCCCTGCCACCCACAAGAATGGCGGACAAGGCGCTGAGCGTTCCCGGGCTCTGGCACAACAGCAGAACACCACGGGCGTCAACGTTAGGACTGGCTGGAGGCACTGGCCTGACTCCTTGCTCACAGTCTAGCGCGAAAAGTGCCGCTTGCGCGTAATGTTTCACAAGAGGTGGGAGAACACAAGAGCCGGTTCTGACAACTACAATGACTTTTTGCCACAGAGGACACAGAGGACACAGAGAGTGTAAACAAGAACAGCAAGAACCCTCTGTGTCCTCTGTGTTCTCTGTGGCTGATCGTTCGTTGTAGGACGAAGGTTGGTGTATGCGGTTAAGCGCGAAGGCACAGGAGACTAGACAATGAATCCAAACCCAAGTGGGGTGTTGTGGGCAGCCGCCAGCATGTACGCCATCTTGGCAGGCGGGGCGCAAGCGGCGGAGCCCGCCGGCGAGCCGGCCGAGCCGGCGGTCATCAAGCTCGACCGGCCTTTCTTGTTTGCCTACGGCACGTGGGAGAAGAAAGCCAAGATCGAGAACGGCAGCGTTTCGCTCGACGCCAACGGCATGTCGCCCAAAGGCGGGGCCGGTGTCGTGCTGATCCCCAATGCGGACTTGAGCACTCACAGCGACGACTGTCCGGCGCTGCAGCTCAAGGTCGGCCCGCGCAATACTCTGAAGACGCTCAGGTTTCTGTTGGGCGATGCCGCGGAGCACTCCCGCACGTGGCATTTTGCGCTGCCGCGGCCGTCCGATCAGGCGGTGGTGCTCACCCCGAACTCCGGGGCGTCTTTCTCCCAAGGCAACGAACCTGGCAAGGGCGTGCTGGCTTTGGGCAAAGTGGCGCAGTGGCAGATGATGGGCGATTGGGGCGGCGACGGCGCAGTGGACGTGCGCGTCCTCGCCATCCTGGCTGTCAAGCCGGACGACAATATCCGCAAGGCACGCGTCGCGCTGGCCAAACAGGAGGAGGAGGCGCGCATCCAAGCGGAGAAGGACCGCCAGGCAAATCGCGCGAAATACGCCAAGCCCACGCCCGATTCGCCGGAGATACAGGCAGTCTATGCCGCCGCGCCGGATGTCCTGGCCCTGCAGATTCACTCCGGGAAGATCACGCCCTGCAAACTGAGCGACTACCAGCCGCAGCCGGGCGACGTGAAGGACGACAAGGGCGGCAAAGACCGTCCGCGCCTGAAGCGTAACGGCAAGGACCTGGGCATGTTGATCGGGCCCCCTGGAAAAGAGAGCGGCCTGGTCGCCTTTGAGGGCTTTTCCGGCGACCCGCTGCTCCTGGCTGAAGCGGACGATGCCGCAAACTACAAGATCAAGTCCCCGGATGATCCCGCGTTCGCGAAGGAAATCGCTCCGCTGGCGGTAATGCGCAAGTCCAAGCCTGACGACTGGCAGCAACCTGCGCAAACCGGGATAACGATTCGGCACAACATCTTCTTGAAACTCCCGCAGCCCTTGACGCCGGGCAAAACCTACAGCATAGCGCTTGGCTATCTCAACACGCAGAAACCGGAAGCGACGCTGGTCTTCGACACGGCCAAGGCCTGGACCGAATCCATCCACGTCAACCAGGTCGGCTTCCGTTCGGACGACCCGCTCAAGCGCGCCTTTCTGTCGCTCTGGATGGGCGCTGGCGGCGGCTATGTTTTCCCGCCCAAGCTGACGTTCCACCTCGTCGAGGCCGCCGGCGGCCAGCGCGTTTACACGGGCACGGTTGGCGAGGCCTGGCCCGCGGACAAGCCGGAGAAGATGCAAACGACGCGGAACTTCAATGGCGCTGCCGTGTCCCCGCTGGACTTCTCGGACTTCAAGACGCCGGGACAATACCGCGTGGAGGTCGAGGGCCTGGGGTGCTCCTATCCATTCGAGATTGGCCCCAAGACCTGGGAAAAGGCCTTCTGGGTGCAGATGAAAGGCTTCTTCAACCAGCGCAGCGGCATGGAACTCGGCCCGCCTTACACCGACTTTGTCCGCCCAACCTGCTGGAAACCCGGCGTGAACGATTGTATGCCGATCACTCAATCCGCCTATTCGATCCTGGACGGCGGCGACCCGCAAAAGGACCTGGCCGCCAAGGACACCGGCCAAGCTGTTCCCGAAGCCTGGGGCGGCTATCACGACGCGGGCGACTGGAACCCGCGCCGCATCACCCACATGACGACCACCACCTTCTGGCAGCTTGAACTGCTGGAGCTGTTCCCCGAGTACTTCAAGGGCCTCAAGCTCAACATTCCCAACGATGCCCCGGGGCCGGACCTGCTCAAGGAATGCCTGTTCGAGCTGGATCTGTTCCGCAGGCTCCAATTGCCGGATGGCGGTTGCCGCTTCGGCATCGAGACCAACGGCGACCCGGGCAACGGGGAGGTGAGCTGGAAGCAGCACATGCCCGCCTACGTCTACGCGCCCGACCTGAAGTCCAGTTGCATCTACGCCGCCGTGGCCTCGCGCGCTGCGCAGGTGCTGGAGCCTTACGACCAGGCGTTGGCCAAGACCTACCGTGAGACCGCGCTCAAGGCCATGCAGTGGGCGGAGAGCGACCGGGCCAAACGCAAGGCGCAGGGCACTTGGAAAGATGAGCACCCTGTGTGGGCCGGCGGACTGAGCGACGAGCGCGCGCGGGCGGCCGTCTGTCTCTATGCCCTGACCCGCGATCCGCAGTGGAACGCCATCTTCCTGGAAGAGACGACACTGAAGACCAACGGCACGCCGGCGTTCCGCGGAAACTATGTCGCGCGCGATGCCGCCTTTACCTATGCCCGCCTGCCGGAGGGCCTGGGCGATCCGCAGGTCAGGCAAAACGCCCGGCACGCGGTAATTGCCGACGCCGACGGCTCGCTGGCTTACCAGCAGAACAACGCGTTCGGCATCGCCTCGGACGATTTTGGCAAGCCGCATATCATCGGTTTCTACAGCACGCCGCACGGCGCGGTGTCGCTGGTGCGCGCCCACTACTTGACGACCGACGCCAAGTACCTGGCGGGCGCCTTGAAGGCTTGTCTGTTTCCGGGCGGCGCCAATCCGAGCAACCTGGTGTACACGTCCGGCGTCGGGGCGAATCCGATCCAGCATCCGCTGAACATGGACTCCCTGGCCACCGGCCAGAAGCCGCCGCTCGGCCTGACGCCTTACGGCAACATTGATTTCAAATTCTCCGGCACAAACTCCTGGGAGATCACCTGGTTCCTCGGCAAGGGCTGCCAGCCTGGCGCCTACGAGTGGCCGACGACGGAAGCGTTCTTCGACGTGCGTTTGATGATCATGGAATGCGAATTCTGCATTGACCAGACCATGGGTCCCAACGCGTACGTCTGGGGCTACCTGGCGGCGCGTTGATGCAGAACTCCTGAGCTCAGGAATTTTGGTAATCGTTCAGTCCCACCTCGGCCTTCCCGCGACCGCGGGGAAGAGAATGGGAAGAATGGGAAGAATAGGAAGAATGGGAACGATGGGAGGACTCATCATCACTTCTTCCCATATTTCCCATCCTTCCCATTCTTCCCATCCACTGCACCTCGGGACCAGGATGGCCGGGGGGGACTGAACGGTTACCATTTTTTCAATTTCTTTGTCACTTGCCGCCCCCGAGCTTCTTCCACCCGGCTTCTGAGAGCGCCACGCGGAAACCGATGTAGATGTAGCCGGGGTAGCTCTGGCTGTTGAACTCACGGTCCTTGCAGCGCTGGCTGCAGCCGTAGTAGCCCCAGGAGCCGCCGCGGATGACGCGGCTGTGGCTCTCGCGGGTCTCCACGGGGTTGGTCTTGTCGCCGGGCGAGTAGGGCTGATACCAGTCCGTGCACCACTGGGCCACGTTGCCTGCCAAATCCAGCACGCCATCGCGGCTGGCGCCTGCCGGGAAGGAACCGACCACAGTGGTGCCTTGGGCATCCTGGCTGCGGACGAAAGCCGGGATTTCGAGCACCTGCGGTCCGGGGAAGTTGCCGTGGACGTAGGGCTTCGGCTCCTCCTTGCCCCAAGGATATGGCCGCTGCTCGTCACGGCCGGCCGCGACGTACTCCCATTCGGCCTCGGTGGGGAGCCGGAAGCCCTCGGCCTGCATGTTGGCGTCCCACGTTTTTTCGTCGTAGACCGGAGCCAGCTTGGCCTGTTGCGAGAGCCAGTTGCAGTAACGGGCGGCCTCACGCCAATCCACGTAGATGACAGGTTCGCGGTCCCGCCAGGAGTAGCCGTCGCGCCATTGGCGATGCGCTGGGCTACACTGCTCGAACTCCGCATTCGTGACTTCGTACTTGCCGATGGCGAACGGGGAAAGCGTAACTTTGGCGGCGGGGGCCTCGTCGGCCTCGGTGGACGTTCCGCCCATAGTGAAGGCGCCGCCGGGGATGGCGACCAGTTCAGGGAACACGCTGGGTGGCGGCGGGGCGAAAGTTGGCGGGTCTGGGCGCACTAACTCGATGCCGGCAATGAGGACCTCGGCGGTGTCGTTCCAGCCGGGCAGGGCGTCGGCCTTCTGGGAGCATTCGATCTTCAACTGGGTGGTTTGATCGTACAAGGTCCACATCAGCGTGGCGGTGGCCCACTGGTCCTTGCCGGTCGGCGGCAACCAGAGCGGGATGCGGTACTTTTCCTCGGGGTTCCGGAGCGGCGCGCCGTCGGCCTGCAGCGTCAGCCGGCGATCGTAGGCGTTCGGGTTGGAATAGCGGAAGCGCAGGTTGTACATGCCGGTCTTCAACCCGCTCACGGCGAACGTGACGCCAGCGGCAGACTTAGTGGGAATGAACACCGCCTCGACGCCTCCCGCGGCTTGCAGTTCGGCGCCCTCATGCAGTTGCGCCGTTTTGGCAGACAGGCTGGCGGCTGTCCCGGCCACGGCCATGCCCGCCCATAAGCGGCTTTGCGCATGGCCCGGGAGATACAAGCTGTTCTCCTCGGTTTCCTGCCCAATGACCGAACGGCGGCCGACAACGTCGAGCACTAGCTTGTCGTCCCGCCTCAAGGTGAACTGCGGCACGCCCGGCGCCAGCGGCAGGTCGCCGTGGCTGA
>JBEKKG010000296.1:0-8922 GCA_050010835.1 Planctomycetota bacterium | reverse complement strand
CTCGCCCCTAATCCCTCGCCCCTAACCCCTCGCCCCTAACCCCTCGCCCCTCGCCCCTTTCTACACCTCGGCAATCTTCCGGCCCTGCTTCAGCAGCAGGGACAAGAAGAACGGCGCGCCCAGAAGCGACGTCAACGCGCCGGGCTGCATGGCCGTGACCCGCCGGCAGACCAGCGCGAGTTTAGGGCTGCCGTCCGCGAACCACTCCGCCGCCAGCGGACAAAGCGCGTGCTGGAAGACCACGACCAGCAACAGCAGCGTCGCGCCGGCCAGAAAAGCCGCAGGCAAGAGCCGCCGGTGATGCGGGCCGACAAGCTGGCGCATGACATGCGGCACCAGCAGCCCCACGAAGGCAATCTGCCCGCTGACGGAAACCGAAGCCGCTGTCGCCAGCGCCACGCAGGCCAGCACCATCGTTTTGATGCGCGCCGGGTCGGCGCCGAGGGCCGCCGCATCTTCTTCGCCGCCTGCCAGCAGGTCCAGTTCCAGGGCCACAAAGGGAATGCCCGCCAGGGCCACCAGCGCCCCCACCCACACCACCACGATGTGGAAGAACGAGCGGTCATCCAGCGTGCCGAAGCCCCAGGCGATAATGGCCCGCGAAGCCTGCCAGTCCTGCAAGAGCAGCACTTGCAGCGTGGCCATGAGCGAGCCGAGCAGAGCGTTGACGGCCAGGCCGGTCAGCAGCAGCCCCGGCACGGAGATGCGCCCGCGGCGCGTGCCGGCACGAGGCCGAAAGTCAACAAGCGCTCCCACGCCGCGCCGGCCACGCCCTGTCCCGCCTGCTGCCGCGTCCAGACATCCGGCCCGTAGCCCCCCAGCCAGGCGATGGCCACGACCGCGCCGAGCATTGCGCCGCTGCCCACGCCCAGCAGCCCCGGCTCGGCCAGCGGATTGCGGAAGAGGCCCTGCGTCATGGCGCCCGCCAGCGCCAGGCTCCCACCCACGCCCACCGCGCACAGCGCGCGCAGCAGGCGCAGCTTGAGTATCTCATGCTCGTCCGCGGCCCCAGTCAGCCCCAGTTCCGTCAAGATCACCCGCGCGGCGCTCGACATCCCGTAACGCCCCGTCTCGCTGTAGCCTGTGGCCACCAGCACCAGCAGCGGCAGGAGCAGCAGCAGAACGGCGCAGAGCCAAAGGGCGCGGTGGCGAGACGGCATCATTCAGTCTCCGAGCCGCAACCGTAAGGGAGCGGTCCCATAGGTCCCATTCTTCCCATTCCTCCCATAGCACGTGATGCTGCGCTCCCCATGGCCGCTGGCTTACGCGCGCGGCTCGGAGACTGAACGGATACGGTTTTCCGGAAGGCCTCCGGATGAAGCTGCCGTGCGAGAATCTCCACGGCATCCACTATGTATTGCGAGACCGCAGAGGCGTAGCGATCCGGCACGACCGCGATGCGCCGCTCCTTGACCGCCGGCAGTTCCGCCAGCACCGGCTCATTCAGCACGATCCGCGCCTGGGGGCTCGCCAGCAGGTCCTCTCCGCTGACAACGAGGTAGTCAGGCCGCAGCCGCAGCAGTTGCTCAAAGGTGAAGTGTACGTGGCCCGCCAGTCCCAACTCCGCCGCCGCGTTCCTGGCCCCGGCGCGCCGCAGGATTTCGTCCTGGCTCTCTCCGGCGCCCACGGTAAAGCCCTGGTCATACTTCGAGTACCACAGCGCGCGGGGCGTGGGCCGGCCGGCCACGGCCTTTTCCACCGCGGCCAGACGTTTGTCAAAATCATCCACCAGCGCCCGTGCTTTCTGCTCCTCGCCCACGGCCTGGCCGACGGTCAGGAAGGAATCTCGAATGCCCGCGAAACTGCGGAAGTGCTCGAACCTCAACACCGGCACGCCCTGCCGTTCGAGCACATCGGCAGCCGCATTCTCGCGATAAATCACGGCGAGGATCAGATCGGGCTTGAGGCTGAGCAGAGTTTCCGCCTGGAAGCGCTCAAACCGCGGAATCTCCCTGTGCTCTGCCCAATACTCCTTTGCGCCCGCATAGCCGTCCACCGTGGCGGGCACGGCCGCGAGCCGTTGCGGCTCTACCAGCGCCGCCAGGATGTCGGCCATGCCGCAGTCCGCGGGGAGAATGCGCATCGGCCTGGCGGGGAGTGCCTGCCCGGCGGGGAGCGGCGCTGATTTCTCCCGGCCACGGCCGGGATTTGAGGCCTGGCTGCCTGTCCCCGCCGGGCTTTGCAGCGCCGCAGCGAAAACGTAAACGACCGCCGCCAAGAGAACCAAGGGCACTGACCACAGCGCCCAGTTGAGCCAGGAGAAAGAGTGCTTGGGCGCAGGTGCGGAGAGGTTGTCGTCAGGCATGTTCGCGTCTCGGGGAGTATTATATACGGTGCACGCTTGAAATCCCGGTTTGTTCTGCGTGCTGGAACAAACGATCAGCCACAGAGGACACAGAGGACACAGAGGAGATTAACTGTTTAATCCTCTTTCTCTGTGTCCTCTGTGTCCTCTGTGGCAAAAAATCGTTTTAGTACTAGACTGCGGGCATGGTGCCACAGCAGGAAACCGAGACGGGGACGAGCACGGCAAAGGGATCGTCCGAACCCACGCGGCTGGCGCGGCTGACTGCGATGCCGCACCACGCACTGCTCTGGAGTGAGGCGGCCCGCGAACATGGCAACCTGCCGCCCGGAGCCACGACCTTGGAGTTGCTGGGGGTCAACTACGCGCATCTGAAGACCAGCGACGGCGGCGATCTCTATCTCACTTCTTATGGCCTGCCCTTCTGGGAACTGCTGCTGCCGGAAAACTGGTTCGCCAAGGAATGGTTCGAAGCCAAGAGCGAACGGCTGGTGGGCACGAGCACAGTCTACAAGGTGCCCACACGGGTGCTGCACGACATTCTCCTCAACCTGGTGGTGAAGTGGTCGCGGGTCGGCGAGGAAGTGCCCCTGGACACGCTGACCATCAGCAAGTTCATCAACGCCGAGTTCAACACGCCGTTTGAGGAGTTCGCCTTGTTGACGGAGCTGCGCGAGGGCGAGTACGGGCCGCGGGAACTGAGCGTCCGCACGCAGCGTCCGCTGGCCATCTACGTGCCGTCAGAACGCTTGCAGCTTTGGCAGACCGGCCGCTCCAAGAGCAAGATCGCCGCCAAGATCGCCCAGCACCCCGGCGTGGAACTGGATATCCTGCGCCAATATGTCCTGCTCTACGGCTGGATCAAGGGCCTGGACATCGTGAGGGCCGCGGAGCAGCAGAAGCTCAGTGAGGTGGAGCGCGAACTGCTGCTGGCGCGCGAAACGGAGCGCGTGGGCGACGAGTTGAGCCAGAAGGGCTTCCGCGTCATAGACAACAAACCGGCCCATATCATCGTCCGCCCGCGGCCGGACGGCGCGCTCTTGCGGGACCGGCGGGGCCGCATCGTGTACGCGCTGGTGGACTACGAACTGCTCGAACGCACGCCGGAGCATGAACGGACCGTGCGCAGCATGGTGCGGCAGCATTACTTGAAGCACATGGCGCGGCGCTTCGAGGGCCGGCCGCGGCAGGAATTCCCGGAGCATCTCAGGCCCGCGAACGTCATGGGCGTGGATTACATTTTCGGGCATGCCGAGAGCACCGGCGGGCTGCTCTGGGTCGTGGGCCGGGACCCGGACCTCTTCAACTTCTTCCTGCCCGAGCGCTGGCGGCGCACCCCGCATACCAAGCTCTCTGCGGCCAACCCGGTCTACTACACGCTCACCAAGGACAACATCCACCTGGTCTGGAAGGTCTCGCATCTGGGCGAGCGGCCGGCGGTGCGGGACGACGAGCCCAACGCGCAGGCGATCCTGGATTACGGTTACAACAGCCCTTTTGAGGAGTTCGCCTTTGCGCTGGAGTTGGCCCGGCAGGGCGTGGCCACGGTGTACCCGCGCGCCATCTACATGACGGGCCACAAGGCGGAAGTGCCCCGGGGTCTGGCGGACCCGCGGCGCTATGAGACGCTCAAACACATTCTCAGTCCCGACGGCGTGCCCGCCGTGCGCAACGACCACGACTACATCACCATCTGGGGCTACTGGAACGGCCCGGATGAGGCCCTCGCGGCCCAGGACCTCTACCACTACCGCAGCATCAGCGCCATGCGCGCCTGCCTCAACAACGTGATCAGCGAAATGCTGCTGGCCGAATTGCTGGCGCGGACCAGGAGCGAACTGGCGCAACAGCACTTCGAGGACCTGAAACTGAAGTCCGACCACCTGCTGCTGTCCATCGCGCCGGACGATGCCCTGGTGAAAGATGCCCAGGGCCGGCCGCAGACCAGGCTGTGCAGCCTGGAGCTGGTGCGCAGGATTGTGACGGGTGACGTGTGACGGGTGACGCGTGGCGGGTGAAAAGGGATGCCTATGCGCGTGTTGTGCCCTGGCATAATTCTTCTAATTCCCATCAGACCTGCCGGCGCGCCAGTTGTTGCATGTTACGCTCCACACGCCAGGCGCCACGCTTCACGCGCCACGATCCACGCACAATGCTGCTGGCATTGGCCAGGGTTTCGGATAAAAGACCGGGTAACCGTTCAGTCTCCGAGCCGCGCGCGCAAGCAAGCGGCAATGTTCGCTTCCTCACGGTCGCGGCTCGGACCGGACGATTACAAACGCGGCGCTGAAGAAGGAGGCGAGGACTGGAGCTGTGGCTACGCAAATCAAGAAAGTTTTCATCACGGGCGGTTGCGGTTTCATCGGTTCGTACCTGGCGCGCAAGCTGCTCAACCAAGGCTTCGAGCTGCTGCTCTTCGACGCCTTCATGAACTACATTGATCCGTTCGAGAGCAACTACCAGTTCTTCCTGAAGGCGCGCATGGAAGGCCTGCGCGACAAGGCGCGCATCGAGCGCGGCGACATCCGCGTGCAGAAGCGCATGCAGCAGATCATGAACGAATGGCAGCCGGAAGCCGTGATCCACCTGGCCGCGCTGCCCAGCGCCAAGGAAGCCACCCAGTACCCGACCGAGGCGCTGCAAATCAACGTGGACGGGACGCTTTCGGTGCTGGAAGGCATCAAGGCCTGCGGCAGCGTGCAGCGTTTCATTTTCACGAGCTCCAGCTTCGTCTACGGGAACTTCAAGCGCGCTGTCGCCGACGAGGAGCACCCCACGGACCCGATTGACGTTTACGGCGGCACCAAGCTCACGGGCGAGATCCTGACCAAAGCCTACGCCAAGCAGCACGGTTTCGAATACGTCATCGTGCGGCCCTCGGCGGTCTACGGCTTCGGCGACTGCAACCGGCGCGTGTCGCAGATCCTGATTGACAACGCCCTGCACGGCCGCCCCCTCATCCTGCACGGCGGCGGGCGTTCCAAGATTGATTTCACCTACGTCACCGACGTGGCCGAAGGCTTCAGCAAGGCACTGACTGTGCCCGCCGCGGCCAACCAGACCTTCAATATCACGCGCGGGAATGCCCGCATGGTGCGCGAGTTCGCGCTGGAAGTGCAGAAACACTTCCCCAAGGCTGAGCTGGTCGAGAAACCCGCGGACACCAGCCGCCCCGAACGCGGCACGCTGTGCATCCAGAAGGCCCGCCAACTCCTGGCCTACGATCCCAAAGTGGACATCGAGCAGGGCATCGCGGAGTACGTGGCGCAACTCAAGGCCCGCGGACCGAAGTGATTGGGGATTAGCGGTAGGACAGCCTTTCCAGGCTGTCCGGACAGGCTGGAAAGCCTGTCCTACTTCTCAACCTCCACGTCTTCCCTGTTGCCGTACTCCCGCCACCCGGCCACGTAGTTGAAGACATTCGGGAAGCCCATCAACCAGAGCGAGAAATACAGGTGCGCGCTGCGCCCGCCGGCCTGGTCGTAGACCGCGATCTTCTGCTCGCGCTCAATCCCGGCCATGCGCAGGAGCGCGTGGATATCCGGCGGTGAACGCCAGACGCGCGCCCCACCTCTTTCTTCCCCTTTGTCAGGTGGCGAAACAGCTTTGTCAAGGGCGGGGGCAGGCGGGGTGAGCAGTGTGCTCCACTCCAGGTTCGCGGCCCCGGGAATGTGGCCGCCCGCCTTGGCGCGCGCGTCTTCGCCCAGGTATTCGGACAGCGAGCGCGCGTCGAGCAAAGTCGTGGGCGGCATCCTGCCCAGCGTGTGTACGCGGGTGCGGAACTGCGCCAGCTCGGCAAAAGTACACACCCCGCGCGGGGCGGGCAGCGGCTCGAAGCTTCCCGGTTGCGCCGGCGCCGTGCCGCCGCCTTCCACCAGCGGGCGGCCTTCGCCGCGCCACTTGCCCACGCCGCCGTTCAGGATCGCCACGCGGTTGTGCCCGTAAGCATGGAGCGTGAACCAGACGCGCGCGGCCAGGCGGGCATCGTCTTCATCGTAAATCACGACGCGGCTGGCGGCCTGCACCCCCGCGGCGGCGCAGATTCTTTTCAGCGCTTCGGGCGCGGGCATGAAGTACGGCGGCCGCTGCGGGTCTTGGAGCGCATCCGATTCGATGTTGAACGCGCCGGGCAGGTGCCCGGCCTCGAAGGCTTCCCGGCTGCGCGCGTCAATCAGCACCAGGTTGGCGGCGCCTTGATGTGTTTCGTCGGCCAGCGCGCCGGTGCTGAGCAGCGCCTCCGCGCGGGGGAACTCCTTGGGCGCCGGCGGCTCAACGACAGGCGCCGCGGGCGCGGTCTTGGCCGGCTTGGCGTCAGCAGCCTGGACGAGACAGGCCGCGCAGGCAGCCAAGATGAGGTAGCAGGCACAAGCGCGAAGCATTATGCTGATTGTCCTCAGTGGCGCCCGTGCCGTCAAGTTCCGTCAGCCTCTCCCCTGGGGCGGGAGAGCATAACCGGACTTGTGCCACGGATGTGGCCGCGCTGGCTGTTTAGCGCGGCCTCATCCGTGCCAGCAGCGGGAAGCACGGATAAGCCGCCGCGTTGCGGCGGCATATCCGTGGCACAAGCGATTCTAGGCGATGCAAGGTATGGACCAGGCCCTTGACGACCCTCTTTCCCGCCCGCTTCAATACCTGAAGGGCGTCGGCCCGGCGCGCGCCACGCTGCTCAAGCGCCTCAACATTGAGAAGGTCCACGACCTGCTGCTCTACTTCCCCGTCAGCCACAAAGACCGCGCCAGCGTCACGCCCATCGCGCGGCTGAAGAGCGATGAGGAATCGAACATCGTTGCCCAGATAATTGACGTGCGCGGGCGCCGCTTCGGCTCCAAGGAGAAAGTCGAGGCGCTGCTCCAGGACGACACTGGCCAGATTCGCGCTGTGTGGTGGAGCCCTTACGTTGCCGACAAGCTCACTCCCAACGCCTGGGGTTTCTTCTCCGGCAAAGTGACGCAGTACGGCGGCAGGCGCGAACTGTCCAACTCCGAGTTCGAGATCGTGAGCGACGCCGAGGACGAAGCCGGCCCCGCCGCTGCAACGGGACCCAGTTTTGGCCGCATCGTACCGGTCTACAACCTGCACCCCAAGCAGCGGCTCCCCAGCGGCGAGGAAGCCCCGGAAATCCATTTGACGCAGGCCGCGCTGCGCAAGTGCGTCTGGCAAGCGCTGGAACTGGGCGCGGCCGAACGCCTGGCGGACCAGTTGCCTGCCGGCCTGCGCCAAAGCGCGCAGCTCCAGCCGCTCAGCGAGGCGCTGCACCACATCCATTTCCCTGAGTCCTTTGAGAGCCTGGCTGCGGCGCGGCGGCGGCTGGTGTTCGAGGAACTTTTCATTGTCTCTCTGGGCGTGGCGCTGCGGCGCGCGCAGGTGGAACATACCGCGGCCGCGACGCGCCTCGCGCTGGCGCCCGCCATTGAGAAACGCATCCACGCCCGGCTGCCTTTCCAGCTCACGCCGTCTCAGGCCAAAGTCTTCGCTGAGATCGCTGCGGACATGGCGGGCCGCCATCCCATGAACCGCCTGCTCCAGGGCGACGTGGCCAGCGGCAAAACCGCGGTCGCGGTGGCCGCGCTGTTGCTGTGCGTCGCGCGCGGCGGGCAGGCCGCGTTCCTGGCGCCGACAGAGGTGCTGGCTGAGCAGCACATGCGCACGCTTTCAGAGATGCTGGCCAACTCGCGCGTCAAGCTCGGGCTGCTGCGGGGTGGAGCGGGCGAAGCGGCGCGCCGGGAGTTCCTCACCCAATTGGCCGCCGGCGAGATTCATATCGCCATCGGCACGCACGCGCTGCTGGAGCCGGACGTGGCCTTCAAAGCGCTGGCGCTGGTGATCGTGGACGAACAGCACAAGTTCGGCGTGGCCCAGCGCCTGCGCCTGCGCGCCAAGGGCCGCGCGCCGCACGTGCTGGTCATGACCGCCACGCCCATCCCGCGCACGCTGACCTTGACGCTCTACGGCGACCTGGACGTTTCGCGGATTGACGAACCGCCGCCCGGCCGCGGCGAGATCGTAACCCGGCTGGTCAAAGAGGCTGAGCGTCCCAAGGTCTACAGGCTGATCCAGGAGGAGGCGCAGAAAGGGAATGCGGCCTACGTGGTCCTGCCGCGGATTGACGAGAACGAAAGTAGCACGGGCGTCCCGCCCGTGGCCCGCACTTCCGCCCCGCGGCTGTGGAGCGAAGTGAAAGGCGTCGGCGAGGAACTTGCGCGCCTGCGCGCGCAGCTTCCCACGCTGCGGCTGGACATGCTGCACGGCCGCATGGCCGGCGCCGAGAAGGACCGCGTGCTGGCGCTCCTGCGTGCAGGCAAGCTTGACGTCCTGGTCAGCACGCAGGTGATCGAAGTCGGGATTGATCTGCCCACGGCGACGGTCATGGTGATAGAGAACGCCGAGATGTTCGGTTTGTCCGCGCTGCACCAACTGCGCGGGCGCGTGGGGCGCAGCGGCCGCAAATCGTATTGCCTGGTCTTCGGCCAGCCGGCGAGCGCTGGAGCGAAGGAACGGCTGCGCATCTTTGCCAGGTCGCGCGACGGCTTCGAGATCGCGGAGGCTGATTTCGCGCTCCGCGGCCCCGGCCAGTTCTTCGGCACGCAGCAGTCGGGGCTGCCGGAACTGAAGATCGC
>JBEKKG010000295.1:0-8228 GCA_050010835.1 Planctomycetota bacterium | reverse complement strand
CGAGCGTGGCCTTGCCGCAATTGTGCGCGAGCAGAACTGCGGTTGCCGAGGAGAAATGGCAGATGCGCCTGGCCACCTCGTCCATACAGTTCAAGCAGTTGCCTCTGGAACAGGCCTGCCAGGAGATCGCCAAGCTGGGGTTCGAAGCCATTGACATCTGGGATGAGTTCGACGGCAACCAGCACCTGGTCGAAGCGGAGAAACTGGGCGGCGACGGCCTGAAGGAACTACTGGCCAAAAACAAGCTGAAACTCTCGGGCTTCTCGGTTTACCGGGCCGGCTACCCAAAGTATGCCGAGTTGCTAGGCAAGGCCGGCGGCGGCGTGGCGGTTAGGAGCTGCGAGAACGGAAAGTTCAAGCCTGAGGAAGTGTCCGAGCGGATGAAGCGCTTCCTGGAGGGACTCAAGCCGCTCGTGGAGTTGGCCGAGAAGCACAACAGTTGGCTGGCCATTGAAAACCACGGCGGCTCGCTGCTGGACTCGCCCGATTCCTTCAAGGCCTTCGTCGAGGCCAACACTTCGCCGCGCGTGGGCATCGCTCTGGCGCCGTATCACCTTCAGGCCATCAATGCCTCGGTGCCGGATGTAATCCGCTCTTGCGGCAAGCAACTCTTCTTCTTCTACGCCTGGCAACACGAGGCGGACTTCAAGCAGCTTCCGGGCGTCGGCCCCACGGACATGGCGCCCTGGCTCCAGGCCCTCGCGGAGATTCAGTATCCGCGTTACGTCAATCCTTTCATGCACGGGCACCCGAAGACGGAGGAGATGGTTGCCAACCTGGCGAAGGCGTGCGAATACCTGAAGGGGAGCTGGAATAAGCCGTAGGCTTGAGGCTTGACGCACTAGGCATGAGGCTTTAAGCATTAGGCTTGGATTCTGAGGCTTGAAGGCGCGAGCCCGGGGTTGGGCTCAGAGGAAGCCGTGTGGCCATTAATGAATTGGGGTTAATAGGACCGCCAATGGCAGACATGTTCAGCAAGCACAAACGGTCGGTAGTGATGGCCGCAATCCGGTCGTTTGGCAACGATGAGACTGAAGGACGTTTGCTGAAGATCCTTTGGAAGCACCGAATCGTTGGATGGCGCAGGCATCTTCCCTTGCCAGGCCGGCCTGATTTTGCCTTTCCTGAATCTAAGGTTGCAGTTTTTGTGGATGGCTGCTTTTGGCATGGGTGTCCGAAGCATTTCAGGTTGCCGAAGAGCAACAAGCCATATTGGAAAGCCAAGGTCACAAGGAACAGTGCGCGAGACCGCATCGTAACAAGAGAGCTTAGGTCAAGGGGCTGGACAGTCTTGCGCATCTGGCAACATGAACTGGCGCAGCAGGACAGATTGTTGCGCCGCATAATTTCTGCGCTAACGCGCAGAAGTTTCAATTGACTTCTCCATGAGAATCTGCAAGATGATGAATAGAATGATCAGTGAAGGATGCCACAGAAGACGACCCAAGTGTCCTGAAGAACACCGCATAGTGGCCCATCAATCGCGCCTAGCTGAGGACAAGGCAGAATACGGAGAAACAGGCCTGAATGACCAAGCGCCTCTACGAATGGCCTCCCTCTTCTCAGGGATCGGCGGCTTCGATCTTGGGTTCGAGAACGCTGGTTTTCGGACCACAATTCAGTGCGAGATCAACAAGTATTGTCTTGAGGTACTAGATAAGCATTGGCCCACAGTGCCAAAGTGGAAGAACATCAAGGAGCTGACAAATGCAAACATACCTCTTTCCGATGTTTGGGCCGCTGGATTCCCATGCCAAGATGTTTCGTTGGCGCGAAGAGGCCCGAGAGCTGGGCTTAAAGGAGCGCGATCTGGACTGTTTTATGAATTTGCTCGCCTCGTTGGAGAAGGACGCCCCCGTGTTTTTGTTCTCGAAAACGTTCATGGTCTCCTGCATTCACACAAAGGACGAGACTTCGAAGCCGTTATTCGAACTCTGGCCGAACTCGGGTATTCTGTCGGATGGCGTGTGCTTAACAGCAGATTCTTTGGAGTCCCCCAATCACGTCAGCGAGTCTACATTGTCGGGTGTTATCGAGACCGGCGAGGTCCCGGACAAATACTTTTTGAGCCCGAGCGCCGCAAAGGGAATCTTGAGGAGGGCCAACCAACAGGGTCGAAGTCTGTTTCCCCCTTTAAGAGAGTCATTGGAGATTCTGGCGGCAAAGGACCCGTAGTTCAGAGCGTTGCCTATTGTCTCTGCGCATGCTCCGCACGACACACTGGCACAGATTGGAGCCGGACGTATGTTTCCTACCCAATGCGTGGTATGGTCCGGCGACCGACGCCGAGAGAGTGCGAAGGAATAATGGGGTTTCCGCTGGGTTGGACTCTTGCCCCAAAGGGGAAGTTGGCAGATGAGGATCTCGACTCCCTCAGGTACCACGCCTTGGGCAATGCTGTTACGCCACCCGTCGCGGCGTGGTTGGCATCGCGGGTAAGGGCATATCTCTTCGAGCCCCGGGAAGGGCCTAGAGCCAAGACCCTTGAGATGGAGGTGATATCATGCGAATAGCCCTTCGCACAGGTGGAGGTCGAGGTGTCTATGAACTCGCCGGTCGCCAAGGCGACAAACACGCTTGTGATCTTTTCGACCGTGAAATCTTTTACGAACTGACTCCACGTATAACGATCCCAGGTCGCGCTAAAGCTTCCCTCCTTCAAGGGAAACCGCGAATCACCCTTGACGAAAAGCAAAAAACGACACATTTTTACCGCCTGCTTGCAGCGGTACTCTTGCTGCCCAAGCCTAAGCGCGAATTCAAGAAGACCCACGGAGCCAGGCTTCTTATGTTCGAGTCGTATTCGATGACAGCAATCAAGGTAGATGTCGGAGAAATCGCTACCAATAGGGTTGTTTTGCGCCCCACCGACCTCCTTCTCGAAAACGCAGACAACCTTCGTGAGAAGGTCGATTTTGCTCAGCGAATGTCTCGCATCGCGCTGCTTTGGGAAGCGGCATCCACACAAACAACCCCGTTTGCGACATTGGTCCAAAACCACAAGCAGGCAATTTCAATTTCAAACCCAGATTACAAACAGATTGAACGCCGGGCGCATGACATCTCCCAGGCGCTTCAGACCGAAGGGGACCCTCTGCCTGGGGCAGAACAGAAACTGGGGATTACTGATCTTGGAGAAGACGCTAGGCCCTTGGAGCCACCAACGCAGTTCACGCATGAGGCCCAATTCGGCGTGGAGGACGACGATTCGCCACTACAGGCGCGTATTAAACGGGTAAAACAATGGCGTCAATTGGCAGTTCGGGGAGCAGGGGGATCGAGGTTCCGGCGTGAAGTAGCAACAATCTACAATTACCGGTGCCTTTTTAGCGGACAACGATTGCCGCGGCTTGAAGTCACCGATTCTACAGGGGTTGACGCTGCCCATATCCTGCCTTGGTCAACCCACGACATCAATTCTCCCAGAAATGGCCTTTGCCTGAACAAACTGTGCCACTGGGCTTTTGATGAGGGTGTTTTGCGGCTGCGGTATGAACAAAAGGCCGCGACATACATTTTGGAAGTGCCGGACGAAGTGCGAACTGAAGCAGCAAGAGCAACTTTTGACATTGACTATTTTGACAGTCTGACCGGCCCCCTTCCTGTTTCCCGTTTGCCGGCGAACCAAGCTGCTTGGCCGTCGGTGACATATCTTGCGGAGTTGAATCGTTTCATGGGAGGCCAAGTGCGATGATTCGTTTGCTCAGAGGATAAATGGGGTGCAATACGTAAGATCCCTGAACTGGGGGGTGGCCGGGGTGCGGCGAGCCCTTGTGCATCTCACCTATTGGCAAGAGAAACCCCAACCGAGGTTAGGGTTGAGCAGGGCTTACATCCGCCGCCAAGGACGGGTTCAGTCCTACACCCTTGATCAAACAACGGTTCTCGCAGTTGTCAATGCACATTCTGACGAATTTGAGGAAGCGCGTCTGGCCCACCCCAAGCCCAGCGCGGTCTGACTTGACTTCCTAATAACATAGTCCAGGATGTGGTTACCATGCCCACTTCCCCCTTCCCCCACCCCGGCCCCGAAGACGAGAAACTGATCGCCGCCGCCCGCGCCGTGCTGCGCCGCAACTACCATCCCGTGCGCCACTCGGTGGGCGCGGCGGTGCTCTGTGCCTCGGGCCGCGTCTATACGGGGATCAACGTCGAGGCTTGCGGCTACGGCCCGTGCGCGGAACCCGTCGCCATTGGCGCGGCATTCAGCAACGGCGAGCGCACGATCAAGGCCATCGTCGCCGTGCATAAGAGCGGCCGGCGCTTCCCGGTCCTCTCCCCTTGCGGAAACTGCCGCCAGTTGATTTACGATTACGCTCCGGATGCCATCGTCATCTTCAGCGACAAGGGCAAGACAGTGAAGGCGCGGGCGCGCGACCTGCTGCCGGGCGCGTACAGCAGCCACTGGTAACCTCCCTAACGCGGGCTATTCACCACAGAGGCACAGAGACACAGAGTAGGATTGTGATTTTCCCGTTCCCTGCTTTCTGTTACTTTGTATTTCTCTGTGCCTCTGTGTCTCTGTGGTGAATGAAGGGCTTTGGATTACTGCACGTGATCTCACTTATCACAGTTCCCGCCTGGTGGTCAGTGCCGTTTGTTCTGCTCCTGGCCTGCATCGCGCTCGTGCCGCTCATCCACAAGCGGTTCTGGGAGCGCTGCTATCGCTATTTTGCCGCCGGACTGGGCCTGATCGTTGTGTTGGCCTACATAAGTGTGTTTGGCCGCGGCGGCTGCCAGCGCATGGCCGAGACCGCGCTTGAATACTTCCGCTTCATCGCGCTTATCGGCAGCCTCTACGTGGTCACAGGCGGCATCCTGATTGACATTTCCGGACGCGGCCGCCCCTGGCTGAATACGCTGCTCCTGCTTGCGGGGGCCGTGCTCGCCAACGTCATCGGCACCACGGGCGCCTCGGCGCTGCTGATCCGTCCTTACTTGCGCATGAACAAAGGCCGCAGCCGTCCTTTCCACGTGGTCTTCTTCATTTTCATCGTGAGCAATTGCGGCGGCGCCCTGACTCCCATCGGCGACCCGCCGCTGTTCCTGGGCTATCTGCACGGCGTGCCGTTCACTTGGACCATCGCCCATTGTTTTCCCGCGTGGACGCTGGCGGTCGGGTCGCTGGCCGCGGTCTTCTTCGTCATGGATGCGCTTACGTCCAAGAACGAATTCGCAACCGGGGGACCAATCAAGGTTCAACTCTCCGGCGCCGTCAACGTCTTTTACCTAGGTTGGGTTCTTCTGGGCGTCTTCGCGGACAAGCTGCTGCCTGCTCAGTACGCTCACTACCCGCTGGGCGCGTTGCTGATGCTCGCGTCCGCCTGCGCTTCCTATAGGTTTTCAGCCCCAGAGAACCTGGCCCGCAACGAATTCAGCTTCGGCCCGCTCAAGGAGGTGGCCTGGCTCTTCCTGGGCATCTTCGTCACAATGGTCCCCGCGCTGGACTATCTTACGGGCAACGCCGCAGCGCTCGGAGTCGCCACGCCGGGCGGCTTCTACTTCGCCTCGGGGGCGCTCTCCAGCGTGCTTGATAACGCGCCGACGTATCTCACCTTTCTTGCCGCGGCGCACGGCTTGAAGGGCCTGGCCCTCGATCCTGCAAACATGCCTGAATTCCTGGCCCGGCATGGTTCTTATGTGCTGGCCGTGTCGCTGGGCTCGGTCTTCTTCGGCGCTTGCACCTACATCGGCAACGGTCCGAATTTCATGGTCAAGGCCATCGCCGATTCCGCCGGCGTCGAGACGCCCGGTTTCCTGGGGTATGTCTTCAAGTACACGCTGTGGGTTCTCCTGCCCATTTATGTTGCGGTCTGGCTGCTGTTCTTCTAACCCGGACTTCTCAACGCAGAGGGGAAACTCCTGGAACCGCAGATGAACGCAGATGAACGCGGATAGGAATAAGACTCTTTTGCATCTGCGTTCATCTGCGTTCATCTGCGGTTTCAACCCCCTTTGCTGCTCGACTGACCAGCAGAATCCGTTAACATAAGCCCAGGAACTGCATCAGGAGGAGAACTTGGCAGAGACATCCAAACGCATAGTCCGTCGCCCCACGAGCACCGCGAAGAAGACCGCACGCCAGCCCACACCCCAAGGCCCGCTCCTCTCTACGAAACAGAAAATCGCGGCGGGCGTGGTGGCGGCGGTGGTTCTGGCTGTGGCGCTGGGCTATTCTTCGTTCCTGCAATACTGGTACACCAGCACGCTCGACACCGCGCCGGACCTGGGCGCCCGCAAGGCCGCCGCGGAGGCGCTCTTTGAGCATTGGGGGGTGGAGATCCTCTACATTTTCCGGGAGCGCGTGGACAGGCCGGACCCCTTGACGAGCGAGGCGGCCGCCTACGGCATGGAGTTGGTGGCGCGGAAAACCACGTCTTACCAGCAGGTGATCGAGAAGTTCAAAGACGTGCTTCCCGGAGCCGAGGCGCCCCGCAAACTCATCTTCATCCGCGCACTGGCCAACATCACCGGCGCGCTCCTGGACACGCGCGGCCAGGATAAGCCCTCCCAGGAACAGGCTGAGAACCAGGGCAGGGCTGTCAAGACCGCCGCCGAGGCGCTCATCCCTTGCGCCGAGGCCAAAGAGCAGAACATGGAGGTACGCCTGGCCGCGGTAGGCGTGCTCGCGGAACTGCGGGCCGAGGGCGTCTGCAAGGAACTCCTTAAACTGGCGGGGACCGAGACCGGGCCGCTGCGCGAGAAGGCCCGCAACGGCATCGCCGCCACGGCCCTCCCCGACGCTTTGCCCGAACTCCTCGCCGCCATGACCGGCCCGGACAAGGAACTGGCTGCCGTGTCCAGGCAGGCCTTCACCAGGGTCCGCGACGCGGCCCCCAGCAGCCAGTTGCTGCCCCTGGTCAGCCACCCTATGGAAGAGGTGCGCCGGGAGATCATCGCAGCCCTGGGCAAGCGGCGCGGTGACGAGCAGGCCAGGAAGGGCATTACGGCCGCTCTGGACGACAAGTTGCCCGAACTCCGCATCCTGGCGCTGAAGTCCGTGCCGTGCACAGGCCTTTCCGGTTCCATGGAGAAGCTCGACGCGCTGGTGAAGGACAGCGATGAGAACGTGCGCCTCGCCACCGCGGAGACGCTGGGGCAACTCGGGGACCAGGACTCCAAAACGGTCCTCCTCAAGGCTTTCAAGAACGGCCTCCAGGGCAAGACGTTGGAGGCTTTCGTCGCGGCCCTGGGCAAGCGCAGTTCGGGCAAGTCCTTGCCTGAGGTCGCCATCGTCATGCCGCTCCTGGATTCCAACCCCGCGGCGGAGAACTCCATCCACGAAGCCCTCGTGCTGCTCACCATGAACGGGAATCCCGAGCGCGCAACGCAGCGGCGCTCCTGGGACGCCGCCAGATGGAAAGCCTGGTGGGCCAAGATCACGGAGCGCGAAAAGATGAAGGACGAGGCTGTGGCGCAAATCGAAAAAATCAAGGCCCAAGGCAAGCAACAGGACCGCCTTACCTATCCCCAACTCAAGGACGCCCTTGAGAAACAACTGGATGTGTTGGAACTGTGCAAGGAGAAGTGCAAACCGGACGATACTGAAGACATCTCCGGCTTCGATACCATGCTGACCAACTACACCAAGGTGAAGGATTTCTTCATCAAGGGTGCGAGCTATGATTTCCGCAAATGAGGAGGCCATGACGATGAGAACGCCTAGCCTGGACAAGTCACCCGCTCCCCTTGCAACAGAGTGCGGGGCGAGTTGTAGGGCAATCCTCTGGATTGCCGCAGCCTGTAGGGCGATCCTCTGGATCGCCGCGGCCTTCATGTTGGCGCTTTGCGGCTGCACCACCGCCGCCGCCAAGAAAGCGCTGGAGAAGCCGCAGGGCGCCGAGCCTTATGCAGGCTTTGATCCCGAAGCCTCCGACGCCAGCAAACGCAAGGCGGAGAAGCCTAAGCCGGTCAAGGATGACACCGACCCGGAGGAGGCGGTCAACACCTTGGTGAAGCAACTGCAGCGGCCTGAGCCGGAGTATGCCGCTACGGCTGAGGAAACGCTCAAGCTCTGGGGCCTGAAGCAGGGCGTGGACAAGCTCATCGTCAGCAAGGTGCGCATGTTGCTCAAGGACCCCAAGGTTGAAGTGCGCGCCCCCGCTCTGCGCCTGACCATCCTCTACGGCGGCCTGGATTGCTGCGGCGACCTCATCGAGGCCCTGGCCGACTCCGAATACGGCATTCGCGCCGCGGCCTTCAAGTCCCTCCGGGTGCGCACCCACCGC
>JBEKKG010000294.1:0-8266 GCA_050010835.1 Planctomycetota bacterium | reverse complement strand
GAAATCCACGCCTTCCTTGGAGCGGACGCATTGGAACCAATAGAGCACCGGCGGCGCCAGCGGCTCGGGGTCGCCATGGGAGCCGTGGGCAAAATGGCGCTTGCCCGAGACGAAACCCATCACGCCGTTGCCCTCCATGTCCGCCAGGGCGAGCGCGTGGGGCTGCGAGAAGCACACGCCATATTTGGTCTCCGCCGGCTTGCCGGGAGGGATCGGGTGCGGTTCGGTGATCAGGTGCTGCTTGAATTTGATTTCGTTGTTCTCTTTGACCTGCTCGAACCACGCCAGCCCGTAGCCGTGCGCCGCCAGGCTGGTTATCACATCGTTATGGCCGTCACCGTTAACATCGGTGACCAGCATCTGCGCGCCGCCGGAACCGAACTTCTCGGCGTGCTTCACCCAAAGCTGCGCGGGATCGGCCTGCTGTTCCCACCACGCATTCGCTTCGAGGAAGTCCATTTTCCCGTCGCCATTGATGTCGCCCCAACCCAAGCCGTGCGTGAACCTTTGCCAGGTCCCTCTGGGCGAAAGAGCGTGGAACTCCCAGGGCTTGGTGGCGTCGGTCCAGTCCGGTTGCGCCCAGCCAAGCTGACCGGCGAACGAGCAGATGAGTTCCGGCTTCCCGTCGCCGTTGATATCGCCAAATGCGGGAGACTCGTTGTCCACGATGTCGAAGACCTTGTGCTTCGTCCAGAGGCCGTCTTTCCCCTTCGGGTTCTCGTACCAGAATGCGGGCGTGCCCGGCATGCCGATGATGAGGATGTCCGGCCAGCCGTCGCCATTGAAGTCGGCAACGAAGGTGAAGAAATTCTCCGAATAGCCTTCCTTGTTCAGCGGCTTGGCGGGATAGTACTCGTGCTTGATCTTGAAATCCGGCCCTTCGTACCAGTAAGGGCCGGCCACGATGTCCATCTTGCCGTCCTTGTTGAAGTCGCCGTAGTTCGCCCCCTCGCAGAAGAACTGTTCCGTCAGGACGATCTTCTCGAACGAATGGAGCACAAACTCGCCGGCTGGGGCAACCGCGCCGCAAGCCAGCACAAAGGCAATCAGAGCAAGACAACGGGACATGAGGCTTCCTTTCCTTCCAGGGGTTCGACCGGGGTCTGCCTTGCGCCTAACCCTCCTTATTCACCACAGAGACACAGAGAACAGCAGAATTCAAGCTTTTCCAAAATCCAAAATTCTCTCTCTGTGTCTCTGTGCCTCTGTGGTGAACAGTTCAGGCTGACACGCGCGCCACGTTTTCTGTATACACCGCAGAAACAAAAAAAAGCCGGACGGTCGCGGGCCCGTCCGGCTCTTGCTCTTGTGTGTCGGGGCGCGTACCGCGGCGCCCATACTTGCGGCTAGAACGCCACCTGGAAGTTAACCACCAGGTTGTTGTTGTCAGTTTGGTGCCACCCGTCCTTATGCGGATTACTGACGAAGTTGTAATCCACCTGGATCTTGGCGTTGTGGCCCTTTATGTAGTAGTTGAACCCCCCCGTTACGACCTTGGTGTTGTAAACGGAGACATCGGAAACGGGATCTTCCACCGAGCAAGGGTTGATCGTCCACACGTTCTGGAGTTGCTCATAACGGGCAACAACCTCAAACCCCTTCAGGAAAGACGGACCGGAGTCGCCACAAAGGCAACTGTCGCCGAATTTGTAACCGGTCGAAATGTAGAAGCCACTAACACTAAAGGGCTTCGTCAGCGTGGTGCTGTAGCCAGGAGTGGCAAGATTGTATATCGGCGATACCCCGGCGCCACTAGGGTCAGTCACCAGTTGCGGCCGATCATGGATCGCCTGCCATTCACCGCGGAACCACCAGCCCTTGACCGGGCCGCCTGGCCTATAGCTGCCCCAAGCCGCCCACCTGCGGGCGAACGTATTCTCCATATTCACATCGTTAAGTGGATTGGCTGTCGGATCGCGGCCCACGAATTCACTCTTGCCGTGGTTCCCACCCTCAAAGGACATCCCCAACTCCAGGCTCCCCCAAGTCTCGCTCTTCCATATAGGACGGATCATCGTGGCAGCCAGGAAGTCCTTATCGCTGTTGGTATCGGCGCGGTTCGCGTCAGTCTGGAAGTACCCACCGGCCGCATCGAACCCGCCCAGCCAATAGTGGAACCTGTCATCCCACCAGCAGCCATGCAACTGCATGCCCAAGTCGCGGGAATTGGCAAGCTGGCCGATCATGGACCGTTCGGCAAACTCCAGTTCAGCGTCCGACCTCGGGCCTTCCTCACCAATCTTCGGACAGAACTGGCCCACGGTGAAATCATGATGCGGAATAACGCCGTGGTAGTTGATGTAGGCATCAAGCAGCATCATGGGAACAGTACCGGAACCTTGCTGCAGATTGCTCACCAGCCCGGTGCTGCCCACGTCAGTCCCACCTCCGACTCCCCCCCCCGCGGCCGCGTTGAACTCCGGGGAGACATTCGGCGCAACCTTGAACAGGTTGGTGTTGCCTGGGCCGTAATTGCCCTGGTTGCTAGGCACACCCGGGAAGCTGTTCGCTTCAGCGGCCGGGTCAATCATCACCTTGGCCGTGACATTCTCGTGGATGTCCATCGTGAAGCTCAGTTCCGCCCGGCGAATCCTGAAGGTGGCGTTGTCGCTCGCCGTATTGGTGTCGTTGATCGCGCCCCCGTTTTCCGAACTATCAAAGATGGCCCTGGGGTCACTCTGGGGGTGGTAGTACCAAACCTGCAGCAAGCCGCCTATGGTCAGCTTGCCGCTCTTTGTTGTCACCGAAGCGTTGGGTCCATACTTGCCGGCGAGAGCCTGGTCCACAGAGCTCCTTGCCATTGGGGCATTGGACGAGCCCTGCAACTGCTTGCGCAGTTGCTCAATGTCCTTCTTGAGCTGGTCAATCTCGGCCTGCGATGCGTCGGCCGCTACCAGCACGCCAGTAGGTACCACGAAAATCAAGGCCGCGAGGAGCGCTGCCAAGATCCCTTGAATGCGAGCCATCATTCCCTCCCCGTTACGTTCTCAACCCTCCCAGGCTCCCACAGCAGCCCGCGCCGCTGATTGGCCTGGGAACTCCCGGACGAAATTATAAGCCTGCGCCAGTGAATCATCCAGCCTCGGCAACAGGCTTATCCTTTCGACGGTCCCTAACTTTTAACAGGCCCGGCCCGCCTGTCAAGTGCTCAAAGCAAAAATTTTTGAAAAATTTTTGTTTAAGCCCGGCCCCCCCTGCGTCTACTCTCTTGCCGGCCTACTGCGGGGCCGGTGCGGGCGCTTTCCAAAGCTCCTTGCCATTGGCAGGCACCCGCGCCACTTTGCAACTGCAACCTCGTGTCTCCGCGTCTTTGCCGCGCGCACTTATAAACCGGTGCGGCGTTCCCGCAAGAACAAATTTAGGTTTTGAAGGCGCTGGGTACCACGGACCGGCACGGTAGTTTGTGCCGGTCCGTGCTCTGTTTCGAGGGTCTAAGCGCGCGGAATCCGGTTTTTGCGCCGGGCGACAAATTCGCTGAACCGCTGGCAGATTACATAGAAGACGGGCACGAACCCGACGGCGAGGACCGTGGAGGCGATCATGCCGCCAAAGACGGCTGTGCCTAAAGCCCGGCGGCTGGCCGAACCGGCGCCTTGCGCATTGACCAGCGGATACACGCCCAGGATAAACGCGAACGAGGTCATCAGGATCGGCCGGAAGCGGCGGCGGGAGGCCTCCGCCGCGGCCTCCACAATGCTCTTGCCCTTCTCGTGCAGTTCGCGCGCGTATTCCACGATCAGGATGGCGTTCTTGCTGGCCAGGGCGATGATGAGCACAATGCCGACTTGCGTATAGACGTTGTTGTCCATGCCGCGCAGGTACACGGCGACGGCCGCGCCCAGCAGGCCGAGCGGCACGACCAGGATGACCGCCAGGGGGTTGGTCCAGTTTTCGTATTGCGCGGCCAAGACCAGGTAGACGAGCAGGACCGCCAGGACGAAAACAAGCCAGGCCTGCCCGCGCACGCTCTTTTCCTGGTAGGACATCGCGGTCCAATCGTAACCCATGGACGCGGGCAGCGTCCGGCCGGCCAGTTCCTCCATTTTTTGCAGCGCTTGGCCGGAACTGCGCCCGGGCGCCGCTTCACCATTGACCACCGCGCAAGGATAGAGATTGTAGCGGATGACTTGTTGCGGGGCCACGGTCTTCCGCACGTTAATGACAGTGCCCAGCGGCACCATCTGCCCCGCGCTGTTGCGGGTCTCGAGTTCCATCAATTCGTTGGCGTCCCCGCGAAACTGCTGGTCAGCCTGGACGCGCACTTGGTAAGTGCGGTCGAACTTGTTGAAGTCGTTCACATAGGTCGAGCCCATGTATGTTTGCAGCGCGCCAAAAACATTGCTCAGCGGCATCTGCAGGGCCTTTACCTTCTGGCGGTCCACGTCCAGGAATATCTGCGGCACATTGGCGCGATAGGTGGTGTTGACGGCCGCGATATTGGCATCCTGCCTGGCCTTGTCCAGCAGTTCATGAGTGACCGTACTCAATTCCCTGGCGCCCACGCCTTCGCGGTCCTCGACCATCATCTGGAACCCGCCCGTGGTGCCCAGGCCGCGAATGGCCGGGGGGATGTAGAAGTTGACGGCGCAATCCGGAATTTTGGCGGTCTCGCGGCGCAGATTGGCAATGATCGCCTCCATGCTTTCACGGGGGTTTTTGCGCAGGTCCCAGTCTTTGAAGCGCACCCAGGTCGCGGCGCAGTTGGGCAAGATGGTGCCGTCAATATATGACAGCCCGCCGATGGTGGTGCAATTCTGCACGCCCGGGATGTCCTTGGCGATGGCGCTGAGCCGTTCCACCACTTTCCAGGTGCGCGGTTGCGAGGCGGCGTCGGGCAACTGCACGGTCATGACCACATAACCCTGGTCTTCCGGCGGCAGGAAGCCCGTCGGCAGCGAAGCAAACAGCCAGCCGGCGAACGCAATCACGCCCGCATAGAGGAGCATGGCCGGCACACTGAAGCGCACCACGCGCTGGATCAACGCGAAGTAGGCGTCTTCACACTTGCCATAGACATAGTTGAAGCCCCGGAAAAAGGCGTTGCGTTTCTCAGGCGGCTTGCGCAGCCATTGCCCGCACTGCGCCGGCTTCAGGGTCATCGCGTTGATGGCGCTGATTACGGCCGTGGCGGCAATCGTCAGGGCGAATTGGCGGTAGAGCTGCCCGGTAATGCCGCCCAGGAAGATCGTGGGCAGAAACACCGCCATCAGGACCAGCGTGATGCTGATGACAGGGCCGGTCAGTTGGTCCATGGCTTTGGCCGCCGCAAGCTTGGACGGCACGCCTTGCTCCACGAAGTGCGCCGCGCCTTCCACGATGACGATGGCGTCGTCAACCACAATCCCGATGGCCAGCACCAGCCCGAACATGGTCAGCAGGTTGACCGTGAAGCCCAGCGCGTCCATGGCCGCGAAGGCGCCAATGATGGTGACCGGCACGGTGGTGGCCGGCACCAGCGCGGCGCGGAAGTCCCCCAGGAAAACGACGATGACCAGCAGCACCAGCAAGCCGGCTTCAAAGAGGGTGACGTACACCTCATGGATCGCGGAGTCCACGAATTCGGTCGTGTCCAGCGGGATCATGTACTGCAGGCCCGGCAGAAACGACTGTTTCAATTCTTCCATTCTCTTGCGGACCGCTCTGGACATTTCCACCACGTTTGCGCCAGGCAGCAGATAAATGGACAAACCCGCGGCCGGCTTGCCGTTCAAGAGGTAATACTGGTCGTAGTTCTTGCCGCCCAGTTCCACGCGCCCCACGTCTTTGATCCGCACCTGGCGGTCGCCGCTGGTCTTGACCACGATATCCTCGAACTCCGCGACGTGGTCCAGGCGGCCCAGCACTGAGATGGTATACTGAAATTTCTGGCCCGCGGCGGCGGGCGGCTGGCCGATCTGGCCGGAGGCCACGGGCGTGTTTTGTTCATTGATGGCGTTGACCACGTCATCGGTCGTCATCTGCAAGGCCTGCAGCTTATCGGGGTCCAGCCAGACGCGCATGCTGTATTCAGTGGTCGGCATGGTGCTGACATCCCCGACTCCCGGCAAGCGGGCGATCTCGTCCCGAATGCGCGTGTTGACGTAGTTGCGCAGGAAGAGCGCGTCATACCGGCCGTCCGGAGAGTTGAGGCAGACGAACATCGCGGTGTAAGTCATCACTTTCTTGACGATGATGCCTTGCTTTTGCACGTCGGCGGGCAATTGCCGCATCGCAATGGCGACGCGATTCTGGACCAGCACCTGGGCCATGTTCATATCGGTGCCGATCCTGAACGACACCGTTAAAATATAAGAGCCGTCCGGGCCGCAACTCGAAGACATGTAAAGCATGTCTTCCACGCCGTTGACCTGAATCTCGATCGGCGCGGCGACCGTGTCCGCGACCACCTTGGCGCTGGCACCCGGATACCAAGCGTAGACGCGGACCGTCGGCGGCGTGATATTGGGGACCATTTCCACCGGCAACCGGCTCAACGACACGCCGCCAATGACCATGGTGACGATGGCAATGACATTGGCGAAAATCGGACGTTCAATGAAGAAGCGTGCAAACATTCTGCTCTACTTTGTTTCAGAGGTGTGCGGAGCGCCGGCAGGACCGGCCACTGCGGCTTGGGTTGACTGCCCTTGGGCCGGCGCCTGGACCTCTTGGCGCTGCGGAGTCACCAGCGCTCCGGCACGGGCCCGCTGCAGGCCCTCTACGACAACCTGTTCGCCGGCCCTTAAACCCTTTTCGATGACGATCATACCCTCGTGTTTCGGGCCGGTTTTAACCGGCCGGCGTTCGACCGTGTTATTGCCGTCCACGACCAACACGTATTCGCCGCCGATGTCGGAGCCAATGGCCGCTTCGTCCACCAGCAGCGCGTCCGGCTCTTCCGTCAGCATGACCCTGACCTTGGCGTAGTTTCCAGGCCGCAGGAACCAGTCCGGGTTGGGGAACTCGGCGCGCATCTTCAACGTGCCTGTGCCGGCGTCCACTGTCCGGTCAACGAAATCAATCTTGCCGTTGTGATTGTATACCTGGCCATTTTCGAGGAGCATCTTCACGTCCAAGGCCGCTTCTCCCATGTGGCGCAGTTTCTTTTCGTCGGCCAGCTTTTTCCAGGCAAACGCCTCGCGCTCGCTCATGATGAAGTAGACATCCACCGGGTCCACCAGCGACACGGTAGCCAGCAGCGTGGGGTCATTGTTGTGGCCCACCAGTGCGCCAATCTTGACGCTGCACAAGCCCACCCGCCCCTTGAGCGGCGAGTAGATCTTGGTCCAGAGCAGATTCAGGTTGGCTTGGGCGACCTGGGCCGTCGCGGTGGCCACGCTGGCCGTCGCCTGGGCCTGGTTGGCCTCCGCCTGGGCCACCCGTGTCTTATAATCAGCCTGGGCTTGAGCCAGGGCGGCCTTGGCGCCGTCCACCCCGCCCACCGCTTGCTTTTGACGCGCCTGCGCGGCCTCCAGGAGCGAGCGGGCCGCCGCATTGGCCGCCACGGCGGCTTGCATCTCTTCCAAGTTTTGAATGGCGTTGGCCAACTCGGCGTTGGCCTTGACGAGATTGGCCTGATCAATCTCAATGTCTCTTACATTCCTGGCCTGCAATAAGGCGGCTTCAGCGGTCAGGACTTGCGCCTTGGTCATTTGCAACTGTGCGCTGGCGAACTGCAGGGCCACCTCATACTGGGCCGGGTCAATTTCGAACATGAGGTCGTTCTTTTCAACTTCTTGTCCTTCGTGAAAGCGGATCTCCTTCAAGAATCCTTCCACGCGCGTGCGCAGTTCCACTGTTTGAGGCGAATCCATCTGGCCGATGTATTTCCCGTAAACGGCCACGGTCTTGGTTATGGGGAGGGCCACGGTCACAACAGGCGCCGGAGCGGTCTTGGTTGCTTCCAGTTTGTCGCAGCCAGTGGAACCCAACACCAACAGGCCCGCTGCAAACAATCCGGCCCCGCAAAGTAAAGTTTTTCGCCGCACGTGCTGAAGGGTTCCTTTCGGTGTAGCTACAGGCCCCCGGCCTTTATTACTATTAAGACGTTCATCCCTTTGTTTCTTCATAATAAAATCATTTGGATTCCCTCTCCCCTGTGTGGAGAGGGTGGCGCTTTAGCGCCGGGTGAGGGGGCCACCCCGCGTTCGCTGCGCTCACGTCGGCCCTCTCCCCTGTGTGGAGAGGGTAAACCCTCCCCTGCGTCTACTCTCCTGCCGGCCTACTGCGGGGCCAGGGCGGCCCAGCCCCAGTCGAAGTGGTCGCCGCTGTCATCCTCGTCGGGACC
>JBEKKG010000293.1:0-15246 GCA_050010835.1 Planctomycetota bacterium | reverse complement strand
CAGGCGCTCTCGAAGGCACAGCACTAACGAAACTCGAAACCTGCCCCTCGCCCCTTGCCCCTAACCCCTCGCCCCTCGCCCCTCGTTAGATCACCGGCGGCGGGATCTTGCTTGGCGGCGGCAGGTTGCGGGCCAGTTCGTCCAGCGCGGCGGCTGCCGAGAGCGGCAATTCGGCACGCCGCGGCGGCTCACTGGGAGCGGCGGCACTGGCCCCCATCGCGGGCTGTTGGGACATTCCACCGGGCTCTGCTGTAACAGGGCCGGGCTGCGGCGCGGTGTCGTAGGCGGCCGCAGCGGAACCTGCTTCCGTCACTGAGTTGTGGAGCTCTTGCGCGACGGCCGGCAGCGGGTTGTCCTTGGAGACTTCCTTGGCGGCGTCCCTGGCCGCGGCATCCATGGATTCCGCGGCTGCGTCCATTTCGCGGTGGATCTCCTGGCTGGCCTCGTTGATCGTGCGCTTGAACGCGGCCACGTACTTGCCCACATTGCGCATTTGCCTGGGGAGGTTCTGGCCGAAGAGGATCAGGGCGATAAGCCCTATGACGACCAACTCCCCGCCGCTGACATCCCCGAGATGAAAGGCTAACACCATAGCTCAGCCCGCATTTCTCACAACCCATTCAACACAGAGGACGCAGAGTGCACAGGGGAAAGAACAGTGGAAACAACAGTGGAAACAACAGTGAATCCTTTCGTATGACCCCCTCTGCGTTCTTCTGTGTCCTCTGTGTTGAGAAATCCGGGTCAGTTCTTCTCAGCCGCGGACATGACTCGCGGCCTGGAGCCGCAGCCCGGGCAAGGCGCGCCCACCGCAGCCGGCAGATAAATCGTGCCGCAGACTCCGCATTTGATCTGGCTCAAGGGCTGGGCAAGCTGTTGTGGTTGCTGCGGCGCCTGGGGTGTCTTCGGCCCACCACCGCCCGGCGTTTCGTTCTCCCCGTCCTTCACACCTTTCTTGAATTCGCTCACGCTGCTGCCCAGGCTGCGCATCGCGTTCGGCAGCTTGTGCCCAAACAGGACCAACAAGACGATCAAGATGATTATCAGCTCAACCGGACTCATGTTCCCGAGAATTGCCAAAGGCGGCATCATGACGTCTTCTCCTTGCTGTTTGTGGCACGAACTGCCTGCCCTTGCTTCCGCGCAGGCCGGATACCTTGGCGCCGCAACCCCGTTCCTTCCCTGCTGGCGCCTGTCTGCTGATATTCTACACTCCCAGGCCTCAGAATGGCAGTGGAAATTGCAAAGGTTTTTGTAGCGCAGGCATCCTGCCTGCAACGGCGGGGGGCAGGCAGGAAACCCGCGCTACGGCGCCGGCGGCTTGAAGTAATCCAGTCTCCAGATCTCGCAGACGGGGTCGGAGTAGATGACCTGGCTGAGCGGCTGCAGGTTCCGGGCAAAGCCGCGCGGAATCGGGGCGGTCTTGCGCCAGAAGATATAGCGCGGCAGAAACCTCTTCAGCACTCGCACGTAAGCAGCCTCGCCCAGGGCGCATTCTGCCGTGCCGCGAAAGCCGAAGGTGCCGCGTTGCAGCATCGCCAGATCCTGCAAGTCCTCGTCGGAAAGGCCCCAGGTGAACAGCCAATTGCTATAGACGCGGCGGCGGCGCGCAATGAGCGGGAACAGGTCCTCATCGCTCATGAATCCGCGCTGCCATTTCACCAACGCTTCTTCATCCAGCGGCGCCTGCGACCAGTCGCAGCCGTCGTCCAGCAGGAACAACGAGTCCTCCGGCGTATGCTCTGCTGCCCAGCGATATGCCCGCAGGTATTGCAACTCCTCAACGGCATGAGCGTACGGCCCGGGCTGGGCCGCGAAGTCGAAGGACAGATTGCGCCACGCCAAGGCCGCGCTACAAGCCAGCGACAGAACCGCCAGGCAGGCCGCGGCTCGCGTCGCGCCTGCCCACGCCCGCCGGCCACGCCGGCGCGAGAGGCGCTGGCCCACTGCAAGCATGGCCACGCAGACCAGCGTGACCAGGTAGTAACACCCAAAGCGGTCGAACATCAGGAGCTGCACGGATTGGGACATGAGCCCCGGCAGAAAAGGCAAGGCCAACAGCGCCGCGGCGGAGCTCAGCGCCAGCCAGCGGCGCCAGTGTGTCAAGGGGACAGCGGCGGCGGCCAAGACCACGGCCAAGCCGATGAACAGCGGCCAGCGCGAATGGACCGTATACGGCCCCGGCGGAAACCAGCGCTGCAGCATCTGGCAGTAAACCGGCAGCGCGCTGTTGTGCCATCCAATCGCAAACCAAGGGAGCAGGGCGGCCAGGAAGAGACAGACGAAAACAGTGTTCCCCCTCCCCTTGCGGGAGGGGGTAGGGGGAGGGCTTTTTGCGAACGAATCGCGTTTGAGCGCGGAGCATAGAAGGCAACCGCTGACGGTCAGAGCCACCGGCAGGACTGCAAACGGCCGCAGATAGACCAGCGCGGCGCTGAGCAGCGCCAGCAAGGCAGCGCGCCCGGCGGAGGGCCGTTGCAGGAAACACAGGAGGGCGCACAGCAGCGCGGCCCCAAGATGGTATTCGATGTTCGTCGGGAAGCGGTTGAGGAAGCCCTGCAGCGGTGGGAAAGCAGTGGCCAGATCGTAGGCGCAGAAGAGCGCGGGCAGCGCAGCCGCGGCCAAAGCCAGGGCCAGCGGCAGCGCCCAAGGCTTGCGGCGCGCCGCCAGGCCTGAACGCGCCATCCAGAACAGGACCGCGGCCAGAAGCACCGGCGCTGCTGCGCGCCAGAGCCACACGAACGTGGTGATCTCCAACCCCGTGTGCACTACCAGCCAGCGGCACAGGTCGGGCAGGAAGAAAGGCGAGATCATGCGCTTGTCGCCAATACCGTTGATGTGATTGATGGCGGTTGTGCCTGCGATCAGCGGCTGTATATGCGCCGCATAGTTGTACTCATCCCCGACGTACCCGAACGTATACGTGCAGCCGGGCCCTTGAAAGCGCAGCCGGCAAGGGATTATCCAGCACGCGCAGAGAGCGGCGAGCAATGCGAAGCTTGAGGCGGCAAGGAGGAGCCGGCGCGTGTGTCTGAGTTTCATGCAAGCCTCTTTCCGATTGTATGTATAGCGGTCCCGGCTACCATGAAATAAATGGAAGTGCCCTCTGCCCGTTCATCCCGCGCTGCCCGGAGGCAGGAGCGGCGGCGGCTTCTAGTGTGGGCCGCAGTCTGTGGGGCGGCTTACGCCGCGGCTTCCTGGGTCTTGCCGTGCCGCGCCGCGTTCGGGCCTGACAGTTCTTTGTATTCCTTCGGCGTCATCCCTGACGAGTTCCACTACGCTTGGCGCTTACAGCCGCTGGTTGAGGGGGCCACGGCCGATAACCCTGTCAACCGTTTCCACGATGCGGCGGTGATCCTGCCCTTCTTCCTCGACAACCTGCTGCGCGGAGTGCTGACCGTGACGCAGTTGCCCACGCCTTGGCTGTTCTGGATCTGGCGGTTCGCGTTCCCGTTCGTGCTGGCTGCCGCGGTCTGGGTTGCGGCGGGTGCGTGCCTGGAGAGGCGGCGGCCGTGGAGCCTGCCGATGCGCTGCGCGGCGACACTGGGCGGGACGGGCGCGCTGTGTCTCATTGCCCACCTGGTCGAGGTCAAGGAGCCTGTCGCCGTATACCTTTACCGCATTCCGACAAACATAGAGTACCCTCTCGCCTTTCTCTTGGCCTGGGCCTGGCTGCGCCTGGCCTTCAAACCGTCCGTCCAGGCGGGGGTGATTTTGGCCGCCTTCAGCGCGTTGCTGCTGTACCTCCGGCCTTATGCCGTGATAGGGTGGGGGCCGGCAATCGCGCTGCACATGCTCTACCGCATTGGCAGGCGCACGCTGCCGCCCGGAGTGTGGCTGGCCACGGCCGGGACACTCCTCGCGCTGCTTTTGCCCTGGCTGGCCATCGCCTGGCACAACAGCCACGCTCCCGTGTATGCGGAAATCTATGCGCGCTACTTCGGCCCCTGGCCGTACCGGGTGCATCCGTGCTGGGCAGTCCATCTGGGTGCTGCGGCGCTGCTGGCGGCGCTGGCTTGGCGCGTGGCGGGGGAACGGCGCGCAGTGCTTGTCTGCATGGCGGCCGCTGCGGCGGCGCTGCCGTTTATCAGCGGGTTGCTGCGCGAGGCCAAGGAGTTGCTCTTGTATGACCGCTACGGTTCTTTTTATTCCGTGGCGCTGGTTGTCGGCGCGCTGCTGCTCCTGGGTGAGGCCCTGCGCGCCCGGCCGAAGGCGGCTGAGCCACCTGGCCGCAGTCCGGCGCGGCGCCGCGCGGAGTTGGCCCGGCGGGCGGTGGCGGCGTGCCTGGTTCTCAGCCTCGGCAGTTGCATCGCCGTGGCGGTCTGGCACAGCCGGTACGATTTCAGGCATTACGTCTGGAACCAGATGTGGAGCCTGTACGAAGACCGCAAGTACATTTCGGCATATCAGTGGATCGCGCAGCACACGCCGGCTGACGCGCTGTTCCTGGTGGACGACGGCCTGGACTGGTCTCATGTCCCCTTTTCCGGCCAAGTGGTTATCGCGCCTTCCGGCCCGGGCGAGGAGAACCTGTATCTGCGGGCCGACCACTTCCAGTTGATCGCCCATCGCCAGCGCGTGTTCAACGAATGGCTTTGGCACTTCGCAATCTCTAACAACAGATACATGGCACTCGGCGCGTTGCAGCGCGGCACGTTCGGCTACCCAATCCCCATCGAGGATTACAATGCTCTCCTGAATCATGACAAGCCCGACTACGTCTTCTGGCGATATACTGCCCCCGTGCCCCGCGGTTACGGCAAACAGCTCGCACATTTCCGGGAAGTAGTTTATAGGGATGCCGTCTGCGAGATTTGGCATCTGCACTACAAGTGACCTGTCTCACCCCTCACCCCTCGCCCCTCGCCCCTCACCCCTCACCTCGGCTTCCAGCCCTTGGGACGGCCTGGGGGGCTTGCCGGGCGCGGGCGGAGTGCCAGTACGCTGTGCGTCTTCTGGGCAGGCTGCACTCCTGGCGCCGGACGGGGCCAGCGGGGAGCAACATCGCTCTGCGGCTGTTGGGGGATAGGCTGTTTGCCTCCGCCGGTCTTAGCGCCCAAGGGCTGCGCGGCCTGGATGCCCGGCGCTTTGCCTGAAGATGCCGCCCCCGGCCTGGCGGCCGGCTGGGGCTGGGGTCTGGCTGCCAGCAGCCTGGTGATTGCTTCCACAACAGCCGCCGCGCTAGGAACACGGTCATCAGGCTTCTTGGCCAGCATGCGGCTCACCAAGCTTGCAGTCTGTGGGGAAACGTCAGGCCGGAACGCCAGCAGCTCAGGCACGGGCGCGCTCAGGTGGTCCTGAAGAACCTGTTCCGGCGAGTCCTCTACATAAGGCGGCCGGCCGGCCAGCAGCTCGAAGAGCGTCGCGCCCAGGCTGTAGATATCGCTGCGCGGGTTGTTCTCATACAACCCGAGAATGATCTCCGGGGCCGCATAAGGCGCGCTGGCCCAGAATTCTCCCCCGCCCCCGCCCTCCGCGCTATCGCCGGCTTGCTCGGCAGCAGCGGCCGGAGCTTGCACCAGGGGCCGGCCGCTCTTGCCCATTTTGGGCGGCGCTGAGCCTGCGCGGCCGGAAGCCGTGATCGTCTGGCGGGCCGTGCGCTGCGCGATGCCCAAGTCTACCAGCTTGGCCTGGCCTTCGCGAGTCAACAGGATGTTGTCCGGCTTCAGGTCGCGATGCACCAGGCCCACGGCGTGCGCGGCCTTCAAGCCTTCCGCGGCCTGCCGGACTATGTTCAGCGCCGTGAACTCATCGAGTTTGCCGCCGGCCGACTCCAGGAGAGAGCGCGCTGAACCGCCCTCCACCAGTTCCATCACGAAGTAGTGCAGCCCCTGGTCGCAGCCAATGTCAATCCCCTGGACCACGTTGGGATGGCTGAGCTTGGCCGTGGCGCGGGCCTCGTTCTGGAAGCGCCCCAGGGCCTCGGGGTCGGCGGTGATGTTGGCGCCCAGGATCTTTACGGCCACCGGGCGTTGGATCGTGCTCTGTATCGCCCTGTAGACCGCGCCGTTCTGCCCCTCGCCGATGAGTTCCACGAGTTCGTAGTCGCCCAGCTTGCTGACCCTCTGGATGCCCCGGCCGCTGGCGTCCTCCAGCGCCGCCAAGGCCATGTTGCTCAACAGGCCCTGCTGCACGAGGAACTGCCCGAAACTGAACTGCGCGCCCATCTGGATGAGCCGCGAGTACACGGTCAGCGCTGCCGTGCCTTTGTCGGCGTCGAGCACGCCCGCGCGCACGGCTTTTTGGAGGAGGAGCGCTTCGTCTTCCAAGGCCATCTGATACTGATCCCGCCTTTGGAGTGCGGTCCCGATGAATCGGGGCCGCTTTGTCTCTCAGGCTACGCTATCATGGAGGTTTAGCAAGTTGATGGATTCCGGGGACATGACCCCGGAATCCCCAAGCTGACACCAACGCGCCGTTGCGGTGTACTTATTCCATGAACCAGGCGCCTCTGTGGCACAGGCTGTCAGCCTGTGCGGACCGGGGCACGAGCGGAGGCTGACGATTCACGATGAACAGACGCGATTTCCTGAAGGGCACGGCGGCAGCAGCGTTGGCGGTCCACGTCGTACCGCGCCACGTGCTCGGCGGCGAGGGCCAGGCGGCGCCGAGCGACAAACTGAATCTTGCCGGAGTCGGCGTCGGCGGCCAGGGCGGCGGAGACCTGGGCGACCCGGCGCTCTCCTCGCAGAACATCGTGGCGCTCTGCGACGTGGATGCCAAGAGCGCCGAAGGCACGTTCAAGCGCTTCCCGAAGGCCGAAGTCTTCAAGGACTACCGCGTGATGCTGGAGAAGTGCAAAGGCATTGACGCCGTGCTCGTCGCCACGCCCGACCACATGCACGCGCCGGTTTCTCTGGCGTGCCTGCGCGCGGGCAAGCACGTCTACGTGGAAAAACCGATGTGCCACAGCGTCGAGGAAGCCCGCATGATGACCAAGGTGGCCAAGGAGACCGGTCTGGTCACGCAGATGGGCAACCAGGGCCACGGCGGCGAAGGCCTGCGGGCCACGCGCGAATGGATTCAGGCCGGCGCCATCGGCACGATCAAGGAAGCGCATTGCTGGAGCGACCGGCCGGGAAAGTGGTGGCCGCAGCCTGTGCAGCGGCCCACGGATACGCCGCCCGTCCCGGCCACGCTGGACTGGAACCTGTGGCTGGGAGGCGCGCCGGAGCGGCCCTATCATCCGGCGTACTGCCCGCGGGCCTGGCGCGCCTGGTTCGACTTTGGCAACGGCGCGATGGGCGACATGGCCGTGCACAACATGGATCCGGCCTTCTACGCCCTGGACCTCGATACGCCTGTGGCCACCGAAGCGCAATCGGCCCCGCCGCAGCCCGAGACCTATCCGGCGTGGCAAATCATCACTTATGAATTCGCGGCCAAGGGCGCCCGTCCGGCGGTGAAGCTCTTCTGGTACGACGGCGGCAAGCAGCCTGTGCGGCCGGACGAATTCGATGAGGGGTTCAAACTTGGCGACAACGGCATCTACTTCCGCGGCGAGAAGGGCGTGATTTTCTGTGAAGGCTGGGCCGGCATGCCGCGCCTCTTCCCCAAGACGCTGCGCAGCGGCTTCCAGCCGCCGCCCAAGACCATCCCGCGCTCAATCGGCCATCGCGCTGAATGGGTCAAGGCCTGCAAGGACCACAAGCCTGAGGACTCCAAGGCCGGCTTTGCGTATTCCGGGCCTTATGTCGAGTCCCTGCTGATCGGCAACCTGGCGGTGCGCTTGCAGAAACGCATCGAATGGGACGCCGCCAACATGAAGGCCAGCAACGCGCCTGAAGCCGATGAACTGATCCGCAAGAAGTACCGCGCGGGCTTCGGCATCTGATCGAGGCGCGATGGAGTGGGACCGGACATGAGGAAGCCGACGGATTACCTGGACGCGAACGTTATCTCGGTGTTGCACTACGACGGTGGCAAGCCCCTCGCCCTGTCGCGGACAGCCGCTACCAGCGACTGGTGGGCGCTCGAACGCCAGTTCTTCCAAATCTGGACCTCCGCTACCACCGTGCAGGAACTGACTGATGGGCTTTATCGAGGCCAGCAAGCGGCCTTGGCCCAACCCTGCGTTTGCCGCACCTGCCCTTTACCTCGGCTGTCAAACACTGTGCGCGCCTGCTCATGGATGAGAAACAGCAAATGTACCGCGGGCGTCCCGCCCGCTCGTGGCAGGCTGGCAGGGCGCGAGGACGAAGGCGGGCGGGACGCCCGCGGTACGCTCTGGGCCACGCATTTACTGACATGCACCCAATCCCAGCAGGCTGATGCCTTTCACCTTGCATTCGCCGTGGTTCATAGGATAGACTACCTGATGACCTGGAATCAGGCGCATCTTGCCAATCCGGAGATGCTGCCGAGGTTGAGCGCACTGTGCAGGAAACGCGGCTGGCGCGCGCCCTTGCTGGTGACACCGGAAACAATACCCAGAGCATCCCTCGGCCAGACAATAAGGAGGCCCGATGAAGAAGACGATGCCACTTGATTATGACGACAACTTGGAGCGCTGCCTGGCTGCGCGCCGCAGGATTGAGCGGCGCTGCAAGACATTCGAAGGCCTATGCGCATACCTTGAGAGGCTGGAAGAGCGACCGTTCCCGACTCCCAAAATGCTCCGCCTTGCCGCCCAAGCGAAGCTGGAGCCGATTCGTGCCAGCGCCACAGCGCTTGCCCAGGCCCAGATGACACGGCGGGGGAAGGCGCAGGCGCGCAAACAGGCGCGCCTCCCGGCGCGGAACGGCAGGCCCGCTAACGGGAAACCCGTCCACAAGGCGTGAGGCCAGGGAGGTCGTGCGAATGGTCCTTTGCAGAGGCCGGCTGGTATTGCTCGGGTTGGCGCTTGCAGCTCTAACCTGCGGGTTCGCAGCCGAAGAAAACCCACAGCCTGCCCGCCCGCCCGCCGAACTGAATTTCAACGTCACCAAGACCTTCGATGGCCATGAGTTCGCTTGCGAGATGAAACTTGCCGGACAGGAGCCGGGCTATCAGCTTTACCGCTTCAAATTCCCTTCGCCGGTCCAGTCCGCTCTGCCCAGCAACAACACGGTCTACGGCAAGTACTATTGGCCGGCAGGCATGTCGCCCAATGGCGAGAAGCGCCCGGCCGTGGTGTGCCTGCACATTCTGAGCCGCGATTTCACACTGGTGGAGATTCTCTGCGCGGCGCTGGCCGGCCGCGGCATCCCCGCCGCAATGATCGAACTCCCCTACTATGGCGAGCGCCTGCCACCCGAGATGCCCAACCCCATTCTGGCGGACGCCACCATCTTCCCGGCGGCGCTGGCGCAAGCCGTCCAGGATACGCGGCGCACCATAGACATGCTCCAGGCGCGGCCGGAGGTGAATGCCGAACGCATCGGCCTGGCCGGCATCAGTCTGGGCGGCATCCTCACCGGCACCGTGGCGGGGCTGGACGAACGCGTCTATCGCGCGGCGCTCGTCCTGGCCGGAGGCAATCTGCCGCGCATTGTCGCTTTTGCGCGCGAAGCCAGCGGGTTGCGCGAGTCCATGCAGAAGCTGCCGGAAGAAAGCCGCCTCCGCTGTGACGAAGCCCTGCGTGCCTGCGACCCCCTGGCTGCGGCGGGCAAGCTGCGTGCGCGGGCTGAGGCCGGCCGGGTGTTGATGTACAATGCCGCCGAAGACGAGGTTATTCCGCGCGCGTGCACCGAGGAACTGGCCGCGGCACTGGGCCTCAAGGAGCAGGTCCGCTGGCTTGAGGGCATGACGCATTACACCGCGCTGGCGGCCCTGCCCAAAGTCCTCGGCGGGGTGTGCGATTTCTACGCGGTGGACTTGCCGCCCTCGGCCGCCAAGGCCGTGGCCCAACCCCCGAAGAACTTGCCCCAGGACTCCGTCGTGCTGCTCCTGCGCGATCTCTCCCGTGCTATTCTCTTTCCCGACAATGAGACTGCCACCTGCTGCATCGTGGACCTCGAAGCCACCGGCACGCACTTCAAGCACAAAGCCACGTTGCGCTATCTGCGCAGCGGCGGCGGCCGTTTCCGCCTGGAAGGCGACCTCCCGGTCCTGGGCAAAGTCGCGCTGGGCCAGGGCGAGTTCCCGTGGCTGCTCTCGAAGAACGGCGTCCTTTTCAAAGGCTCCAAGGATGTGAAGCCGGGACGCAGCCCCCTGGCGTTTGCCGACGCCTCGGCGCTCAACAAAGCACAAGCCTTTGGCGGCGTGCTCTCGGCGTTCGCGCTCTTCCCCTCCGCTATGGATGTGCTGGTGGGTTTTGAGAGCGAAACCACGGCCGATGGCAACCTTGCCGTCCGTGCCAACGGCAAGAGCAAAAACGTCAAGGGCGCCGCGGCGCTGCTGACCCTGGCCAAGGACGGTGTCACGCCGTGTGCGCTGCACCTGGAGTCCCGCGGTACAGTGGCCGACGTCACCGTCAAGGAATGGCGGATGAACGGACCGGCGGCTGCCGGGCTCTTCGACCCGCCCCAGTCCGCGAGCATCATCGTCGTAGAGCAAGAAGACTTGCAGCGCGTCTTCTCTGCATTCTTCAACCACCTTCTTGAGGAGGCGGACTAAATGCAACCCTCCCGAAATGTACCGCGGGCGTCCCGCCCGCCCGTGGCAAGTAGCCTGTGCGCGAAGACGAATGCGGGCGGGACGCCCGCGGTACGCGTCCTGGCCGCATTTGTTCTCCAGATCCTGGTTTGCGCCGCGTGGTGCGGCGAGGACCTGAAGGTTCTGGCCCGCGACAAAGATGGCCACGGTTTGCTTTGCTCCTCGCAGGGAAAGACGCTTCTGTTCCTGGAGGGTTCTCCGCAACAGATGGGCGCGGCGCACGGCCGGCTGCTCGGCCCGCGCGTGAGCAAGTCCGTCTCGATCTATTACTATCTCGTGGGCGGAGTGTACTCCATGAACAAGGACGCGTGGTTCATCACGCACCTGGAGGAGATCGAGAAGCGTTGCGCGCCTTTCGTGCCGGAGCGCTTCGTGGCCGAATGCGACGCGCTCGCCGAGGCCTCCGGGTTGCCGGCCAAGACGCTGCGCCTGACCAATCTGATACCCGAACAATTCCATTGCAGCGGCGTGGCCGTGTGCGGCAAGGCCTCCAAGGATGGCCAGATCCTCCACGCCCGCGTGCTCGACTACATGGCCGACATCGGCTTGCAGAAGCAGGCGCTGCTCACCATCTTCATGCCGGCGGGCCGGAACGCCTGGGCCAACGTCGGCTACTGCGGGTTCGTGGGCAGCGTGACCGCGATGAACGACAAGGGCCTGGCTATCGGCGAGATGGGCGGGGCGGGGCAGGGGGACTGGGACGGCACGCCCATGAGTTACCTCGTGCGCGACATCGCCGAAAGGGCCGCCGGCGTGAACGAGGCCATCGAGCTGTTCCAGAAAGCCAAGCGGACCTGTGAGTACTATTACGTGCTGAGCGACAAATCCGGCAACCTGGCGGCGCTGCGTTGCACGGCCAGTGAAGTCCTGGTGCTGCACCCCGGCGAGCAGCACGAACTGCTCCCGCCGGTGCCCGAGGACACGGTTTTCATCTCGGGCGGCGACCGCGCGAAGGAGTTGAGCAAGCGCCTGCGGGAGCAACACGGCAAAATCGGCTTGCAGGAGATGATCGAGCTTCTCAAGCGCCCGGTCGCCATGCACTCCAACCTGCACAACGCCATCTTTGCCCCGGCCACGCTGGATGTGTGGTTCGCGGATGCCGGCAAGCATTCGCCGGCCTGCGACCAGCCCTATGCGCACGTCAACCTGCGGGAGGCGATTGAGTTCTACAAGAAGGAGATGGCCGCGCCGGCAGCGCAGCAGTGAACGTCAGGCTGTCGCGCATTTCGCTGAATTGCGCGCCGTCGCACATTTCGCCGAATTGTGCGCCGTAGCACATTTTGCCAAATTGTGCGCCGTAGCACATTTTTCCAAATTGTGCGCCCGCAATTTTGGCAAAATGCGGGACGACCTCCTCTCACGGTTTGAGCGGCTCCAGCTTGGCGTTCTTCAGCAGCTCGCGCGCGGCCTGCGGCGTGGTCCCAGGCAGCACCACGGTCGCGCGCCGGGGGCCGAGCGGAATCTCCAGGGCGCCAGCAGGCGTGCGGGCAGCAGGCAGCGGCTTCCCGAAGACGTCAACCACGCGCGTGCTTTCCGGCGCGCCCTCCAGGACAAGACTCCCCGGCTGTCCCGTGTAATGCCACAGAGCGGCGAGGGTGTCGCCGCCGTGACTCCCAAGCCAGGCCCGCACATCGCGGCCCCCGGACACTTCGGCCGGCGTCACAGCGACGAACTCCGCCAGCGCCTGCCCGCCGGGAGCCGCGTCGTGGAAGAGGAGGAAATCCTTCTTGGGTTCGCGCAGGGCCGCGCGGGCGTCCTCCTTCAGCGGGCCGCCGGCGCGGAGTTCCTCGTATTCGCGCACGATTTCGAGGAGCCCCGGCGTGAGCGGATGGCTGGCCATCTCGCGAAAGCTGGTCTCCAATGACACCGGGGCGTCGTAAGCGAGCGACCTGGCCATCAGGTACTCGATCTCATCCATTTGCAGGCCGTCGCAATTCTTGCCCTTCGGCCAGATGCCGAACCAGCCCAACTCGCCCGGCATGCGGTCCTCAGCGACGCTCAACATGTACTGCACGGATTTGTCAATGTGGTCCTTCACTGTCGGCCATTTCTCGACCTTGGCCCCCGCCATGATCGCGCCATTGAGCGTATTCAGGTAGGTATCCATCGTGGCGCTGCGGGTGAACGAATTCATCAGGTGGTGCGTCATGATTGTGCCCATGTGGACCAGGGGCCGCTTGGCAAACTTGCTCATGGCGACCGCCTGGAATTTCGAGACGTAGTAATCGAAGCGCCGCGTGTCCACGTCTTCGCCGCCGTCGAAGTAAACCATGTCGAAACCGCAGGTGTTGAAGATTTCCGCGAGGCGCGTCGTGGCTTCGTCCAGCAAGGTGCTCTCCTGGTCTATGATGTAGCCGTTTATGCCGCCGTCCACGCCGTAGTGGCGGCCGGGGGTCCGGGCCGTGTGCGCAGCGGGGTGCGTGCCCCAGGCGCCGCGCTTGCAGCCCAGGAAGGTGTCCCACTTGCCTTCCGGCCCGATGCGCTCGTAGAAGACGATCTCGTCGTCAACGATGACCTCCTGGTGCTTGGTGACGCCGCCTTCCCAGATCTTCTGGCTGGCCACGGGGCTGCCAGGCCACTCGCGCAAGTCGCTCGCCGTGCGGATTGCGGTGTCGGCAAGCCCTACGTCGCCCGCGATTTCAGCCACGCGGTCCACCCAGAAGCGCCGGTCGGGCACAGGCGTCACGTATGCGTCGCTCTTGGAAACCTTGGAAGCATAGCAGTGCATCCCCACCAGGATGCCCGCCGCGTGGAGCTGCTCCACGGTCCGCTTCAGCCCTTCCAAGCCGTCAGGGTAATTGCCTGTGTTGAAGACGTAATGGCCCGGCGTGCGGCACCAGGACCACGAGGTCATCATCACCTGGCGGAAGCCCGTCTGTTTGCAGTAGTCCACCACCTTGTCGGCGTCCTTCTGGCCGACGCTGAGAAACCAGTACGACTGCCGCGCCAGAGGCAGTGACTTGGAAGGTTTGCCGCCCCCCTCATTGCGCGGCAGGTTGCACGCTGCCGCGAGCCGCTGGAGCAGCGCGTCAATCTCGGTGGTCGGCGCGCCGGCCAGCGCGGCTGCCGCGCCCTCCAGCTTCGGGCCCGGCGCGTCCTGAGTGGTCGCCAGCAGTTCCGTGTAGTCTTTTCTGCGCGCGGCCTGGCCGCGTGTCTGGAGGTTCGCACCCGTCAAAGCGACGGCGTACGCGTCGTCCCACCCCAGGCACAGCCGCGTGCCCACGTGCTGGCTGAGCGTTGTGCCCAGGCGGACCAAAGTCAATTCGGCGGGCCGTGTGCCCGTCACGCTCGTCAGGGTGAAGAGAATCCAGTCCGGCTCGCTCTTGACTGCGTATGTCAGAACGGTGTCGCAACCCTCGAACGCGACCGTAAGCTTGCCGTCGCTGAAACCGGCAAGATTAGCGCGGCGGCTCTTGAGCGCGCCGGCGTTCTGCGCCGGGGGCGCTTCGGCGACCCGCGCGTCAGCGAAGGCGATGCGCTGGCGCTGCGCGCAGTACTCCTTGCCGCCGGCCTTGTCCGTGATGCTGCGCCAGACGGCATCCTCGCCCAGGACGGCGCGGATGCGGGAGTTCTCAAAGACGATCTCAGCGCCGGAAACCGCGGCTGCCGCGGCGCTCAGGACAGCAGCCACATACAAGGCCGTTCTCTTCATGGTGGGACCCTCCGGCAACTTTGAATTTGCAGTTGTGCAACCGTTTAGTGTCGGAACCGCGCGCGCCTGCAAGCGGTCACTGGGAGCGCCGGCGTCCCGCCGGCATTCGTCGGCGTGCCATTACATGGCCGGGCATAGGCCGGCGGGACGCCGGCGCTCCCAGGCAATTCGCAAGTCCGGGGATACACCCATGATGAAACCGCGTCCATCATTCATCGTTCATCTTTGGGCTTTTGCGGGTATAATCCCCGGACATCAGCGGCTGCAACATCCAGCCCGGCAAGGAGTGTCTATGCTGTTATCTCTAAGTGGGGCACGCAGGAACGGCATGGCCGCGGCGCTGTGCGCGGTGCTGGCCTGCGCCGCGGGTTGGGCCTGCGCCGAGGACGTCCCCGCTCAGGCGCCGAAGAAGGTCAAGATCGCCGCCATCTCGCTGGTCTGGGACGAAGGTTTCCGCACGCTCGAAAATGTGCTCCGCGCGTTGGACGAAGCCGGGGCCGCCGGGGCCGACCTCGCCTGCCTGCCGGAGGAGTGCGTCTACCAACCGGCGGAGCCTGTCCCTGGCCCGGCAGCCGACGCCATCGCCAGGAAGGCCGCCCAACACAAGATGTACGTCGTGGGCAACCTGCGCGAGCAGGACGGCGCCAAAACCTACGTGACCTCATTCTTGTGCGACCGCCAGGGCAAACTCACCGGCAAGTACCGCAAGACGCACCGCCTCCCTTATGAGGAGGGCATTGATCTTGGCGACGGCCTGCCGGTCTTCGCCACCGACTTCGGGCCACTCGGCCTGAAGGTGGGCACGGACCATTTCTTCCCCGAAATTGACACGGTGTTGCGGCGGCGCGGGGCGAAGCTGGTCGTCTGGTCCGCGGCGCCGTTCCCCGTGCGCGACGAGAATTTCGAATCGCTCGCCTTGCAGGGCCGTGCGGTTGACAACCGGCTGTATTACACCGTGGCCCGCTACGCCGGAAAGAAGGATTACGGCGGCTACCGCGACGCCTTCTCCTGGATGGCCA